>CAZHAO010000007.1:3873-19620 GCA_964530375.1 uncultured Methanotrichaceae archaeon | reverse complement strand
CCAGAGCGAGCTCTTCTCTCGTCGTCCCGAAGCGGTGCATGTGGAGCCGTGCGATCATGGCGTAGAGGGCGGGAAAGGTAGCCCCGAAGAAGCACTCCCACTCCCGGTCGGCGGCGGCGGCCAGGGCGTCGGCGGCGACGCCTCCGGTGACGTCGGTCATCTTCTCGACCCCGGCGGCGATGACGACGTCGGAGTAGCCGCTCGCCACCGCCAGGACCCCCTGCCTCAGGGCGAGCCCTCCCGAGGCGCAGGCCGCCTCGACCCGGGTGCTGGGGACGTGAAGCCGCGAGAGGCCGGCGCAGTCGGAGATGAGGGCGCCGATGTGCTCCTGCTCCACGAACCGGCCGCCGCTCATGTTTCCGACGTAGAGCCCGTCTATCTCCTCGCCGCTGACGCTGGTGTCCTCGAGGGCCATGATGCCGGTCTCCACCACCAGGTCCCTGAGGGAGTCGCCCCACCTCTCCCCGAACCGGGTGCAGCCCGCTCCGATAATCGATACTGATCTCATAATCTCACAGCCGTAGCTTCCCCTTGTGCTTGGCGTAAACTGCGTAGTCCAGGTACTGGACGTTATCGAAGAACTCCCTGACCTTCGGAGCTTTGTCCCGGACGTCCTCTATCCCGTCGCAGACCCGTATGCTGAAGGCGTCGCTCCCCGCCCCCGACCCGAAGCTCGCAAGAAATACCCTCTCCCCCGGCCGGGCGACGTCCAGGGTCGCGGCAAGGCCGATGAGGCTCGATCCCGAGTAGGTGTTCCCGATCCAGGGGACGACGAGCCCCGGCTCGATCTGCTCCCGCGAAAACCCGAGCTGGCCCGCCACCCGAACGGGAAACTTGCCGTTGGGCTGGTGGAAGACGGCGTAATCGTAATCCTCGGGGATCGTCCTCATCTTCTTCAATAGGCCCCGGGTGGCGCTCGTCACGTGCTTGAAGTAGCCGGGCTCGCCGGTGAACCTGCCGCCGTGCTCCGGGTAGGGCATCCCCTCCCGCCTCCAGAAGTCGGGGGTGTCGGTGGTGAAGGAGTAGAACCCCTCGATCTCGGCCGCCAGGTTCTCGCGGCCGATGATGTAGGCGGCGGCCCCTGCCGCGGCGGTGTACTCCAGGGCGTCGCCGGGGGCTCCCTGGCTGGTGTCGGTCCCGATGGCGAGGCCCAGGTCGATGAGGTTCGCTGTCACCAGGCCGAGGCAGGCCTGGACCGCCGCGGTCCCGGCCTTGCAGGCGAACTCGAAGTCCGCCGCGGTGAGTTCGTGGCTGACCCCGATCGCCTCGCCGACGATCGTCCCCGTCGGCTTGACGGCGTAAGGGTGGCTCTCGGACCCGGCGTAGATCGCCCCGATCCGAGCCGGATCGATGGATCCTCGTCTGACGGCGTTTCGCGCCGCCTCGACGCCGATCGTCACAGCGTCCTCGTCGAAGTCCGGGACGGACTTCTCGAAGACGTTCAGGCTTTTTGCCATATCCTCCCTCTCGCCCCAGACCCGAGCTATCTCCTCGGCCCGTATCCTGTACTTCGGTATGTAGACCCCGTAGCTCACTATCCCCGCGGGCAAGATATCACCTACGATGGAGAACGGTCGCGAGATCCTCTGCCGCGATGGTGGTGGCGAGGAGGGGTATCCTCTCCAGCTCTGCTATCCTCCTGGCCACGCCGTCCACCTCGGACGGTTCGATCCCTTGGAGGATCACGGCCCTGGGTTTGAGGTGGCTGACCCTCACCGCCACCATCGGCGACCTGCCGGTGGAGACGCCGGTGAATATCAGGGCCCGGGCGGTGCTCCTGCCGTATATCTTGGAAAACTGGTCGGGAAGAAGCTCCAAAATCGCCTTCAAACTGTCGATGATAGTATAGCCGTATATGGTGACGTCGACGTTTCCGCAGACGACGCAGGCGCCGATCCTATCAACGAACTCGGATAGAGAAACCGGCTCGGAATATTCGCAGATGCAGCATACCCGTCCGAAGCTCCCTCCATCGCTGAGCATGGCGCTGTAAGTCCGGGCGGTGTTGCTACCCCGAAACTCGTCGATGGTCAGCAGGGCGTCGATGATCTTGCTGACGATCAGAATGCCGGGAGATCTTCGTCTTCCGCTCTCATAATCGCTTATCACCGAGGGCGAGATCCCAAGATGGTTGGAGAGATCGGTCTGAGTGATGCCGAAATTTCTCCGCCACTTCTTCAGGGTCTCGCCGGGATTCTGCGATAAAGTTATCTCACCAGCCATCTTTTCTGCGAGCAATCCTCGAATATCAGAGATATCCCCCCCAGCAGACATGGGAGGGAGACAGGCCTGCTTAGAATATAAAGTTAACGAAAAGGATTTCGTCATATGACGAGGATGATCTGCCGCCGTTAAAACGAGATGCGCCGACCGGGATTCGAACCCGGGTTTTGGGCTTGCTCCGCGGCCCTTCCGCTTGGAAGGCCCAAGTCATAACCACTAGACCATCAGCGCTTACACCCTCCACCCTCTTGTTGAACTTAACGTTTTCGATCCGACCGGGCCGTCCGCCGGACCGGGTATCAGACAGGATCTCAACCCCATGCCTTTCGTGCCGGGATGATCGCCGCCCCGGGCCCGAAGTTTGATCGCCCGCGACGGCGGTCGGGGAGAGCGGGCGGATAGCTTGATATATCGGGGGAAATCTGAAGAACTCGATGGTGATTTTTCCGGAGGAGAGGGGATCTTGAACCCGCTAATAGTCGCGATATGGCTGATGCTTCCAGCCTACCTGCCCAACAACTTCGCCGTCCTCTTCGGCGGGGGAAGGCCCCTGGACTTCGGCAGGAACTTCTCGGACGGCCGCCGGATCCTCGGAGACGGAAAGACCTTCCGGGGCACCGTCGCCGGGACCATGGCCGGGGTGGGAGCGGGTCTGATCCTGGACTCGATCTCATCCTCGAAGCCGGATCTCGGCCTTCCCGACTTCGGCTCCGGAGCCGAGCTGGTCCTGGTCCTCATCGGCCTATCCCTGGGGGCGATGGCCGGAGACATCGTCGCCAGCTTCTTCAAGAGGAGGATGGGGTTGGAGAGGGGGGCGGCCCTCTTCCTCGTCGACCAGCTCGACTTCGTCATCGGAAGCTGGGCTCTCACTTTCATCCTTGCCCCCCGTTGGTTCTCCGAGAGCTTCACCTCAGAGATTATATTCATCGTCCTGATCGTAACACCGATCCTCCACCGGGCTACGAACATAATCGGGTACAAGATCAGGGCGAAGAAGGAGCCCTGGTGAGCTGGACTGGAAAACCCGGCTCGACTTATTTTCAATATTGGCCAATCTCGAAAGCTTTATAAGTGTTGCTAATGGATATCAAGAGCGTTATAGCCAATTTTATTCGCCAAATTATCAAATTGGCTAAAATGAAAAGGAGGAGGTAAAATGGACGCATTTAGCATGGGGTTTGTAGCGGCCATGGGCGCCCTTGCGACAGTTGCGGGAGCTTCTGAGGATATCGAATCAGATATAGGTTCTCAGAGCAACCCCAACTCGCAGGTGCAGCTTGCCGCCCAGGTGGGCAGCCCCCACAGGATCTTCAACAAGGCCATCTCCGGGGAACCGCCGGCCAACGCCCTGTGGGCTTGCACTGCAGCCACGGTCGCCTATACGCTTATCACTGCCTTCCAGATTCCCGCTCTGGCAGCGCTGGCGCTAGGCGCATCCGTTGCCGCTCTCTTCAACGGTGTCTTTGCGATGAGCGCCTACTTAGGCAGGAATACCAGCCAGAAGAGGTTCAACCAGTGGGTCTATCTGGACATCGTTCGATATACAACGACATCGATCATGGCTCATGCCTGGATCACGTCGTTTTGCATCGCCACCATCAGCTATATTATGGTCTATATGCAGGAGTTCAAGCATCCCTTCCCGATGCCCGTCATCGCTCTTATATGGGGTCTTGCGGTGGGAGCCATCGGCTCATCGGTGGGCGATATCCAATATGGCGGCGAGCGCGAGTTCCAGAATAGGCAGTTTGGTTGCGGTCTCAACACCATGCTCTCCGGCCAGATCGTCAGAAAGGCTGAGGCTGGTCTTCGAAACTCAATAGACAACGCCTGGTTCTGCACCAAGTTCGGCGGCCCGGCCACGGGAATGGGCTTCGGCCTCACCGTCTTCCTGGACAACTGGAGAACCACCCTCTTTGACCCCGTCACTCAGGCGGGGTTTGCCATCGGCGCGGGGCTCTTCTTCATCCTTGTGATGGTTTCCTATAACTTCTACATCGAGAGGTCCTGCAGAAGGAAGTATGGGCCGTATCCGGAGTACAAGGGGGATATTGCAGCATGAACGGCTTTGACATTAACACCATAGTATACATCTTAGAGATCGTCGTTGGTGGCCTCCTTGTGGGCATCGGGGTCCACTTCGTGCCCGTAGGCGGCGCCCCCGCTGCCATGGCCCAGGCCTCGGGAATCGGCACGGGCACTGTGCAGCTCGCAGCCGGATCGGGCTTGACCGGCCTATTGGCCGCCGGGCTGATGATGTCCGTCACAGACAACATCTGGCTCATCCTGGCCTCGGGGGGAGTTGGCGCGGGAATCATGATCGGTGCCACGATGCTCACCGGCGGCTGGATCTACGCCTACGCCGTCGGCGTGCCCTTCGCCTCGGCGAAGGTGAACTACGATCCGATAACCAAGTTCAGCCAGGCGCCCTATGTATCTCCGGGGACCGTCGGCCAGGGCATCCCCACCGTCTGCTATGTCAGCGGCCTCATCGGCGGCATGATGGGAGGCGTGGGCGGAGCGATGATCTACTATCCGCTATACCTGATCAACGGAAACGCCGGCCTGAGCGCCATATTTTCCATAGGGATATTTCTGGTAAACGCGGTGCTTGCGTCCTGGAACATCCAGGGAACGATCGAGGGGTTCCACGACCCCAAGTTCAAGAAGTGGCCCTTCGCATACCGGGCCTGCGCTGTAGCCAGCATCTTGCTTGCCCTTGCAGCTGTGCTGATCACGGGAGGTGCCTGAGATGACAGTAGGAGGAGGAGCAGGCGGAGCGCCGTCTGCGTATGATCCCAAGAAGCTGAGAGTATACGGCCTTGCAGGATCGATAGTTGGAATATATCTGGGAGCCATTCTCAACAACGTCTTTGACACCACCCTGTTCTCATTCATTGGGGCCGTGGCGGCCATATTTGCCGTGATCTTGGGAGCAAATTCCGTCAGAAGAATCTGTGCCTACGGTATCGGCACGGGGGTTCCATCGATTGGAATGCTGGCCCTGGGAATGGGGATCGTCGCCGTCATGTTCGGACTCTCCGTAGCTGAAGCCCTGGGTTTCTGGCTCCTGGGACCGATCATAACCCTGGTATATGCCGGAGTCTTCGGCTATATCATCGGCGTCATCGCCAACAAGGTGATCAAGTTCAACATCCCCATCATGGAGGAGGGGAACGCCGATCTGTCCATGGCCGGAGCCCTTGCCCTGCTGGGCTGGAGCTTTGCAATTTCGGGGACCCTCAGCTATGCAGACATCGTTAACGATTTGCTCTTGACCGGCTACATCGCCATCATCTTCATCGCCGGAGGTCTAGCGATACTCCATCCCTTCAACGCCAACCTCGGCCCGGATGAGAAGCAGGACAGGACCCTGGTCAACTCCATCATGGTGGGCAGCATTGTGATGATCACTACGGGCATCGCCGCCATACTGACCCAGGGCGCAGCCGCTGGACTGCTCCAGCTGGTCATAGGCGTCGCCATCTGGTTCTACTTCTTCAAGATGTACTACCGGCTGGTCAAGAGGGATGCTTCCAAAGTGGTCGGAACGGGACTTCTGCCCCCGAGCGCGCTTTAAGGAGGTCTGGAAATGGGATTTGTTAGAGTTTCACCAGAACTGGGCCTGATCTTCGACCCCATGAAGGGAGTGGTATCAGAGCAGAGGGCGGATTTAGTTCTGTATACCTTCGACCCGGTTTATGAAAGAATAGACAAATTGGACAAGATTGCAGACGACCTCATGAACCAGCTCGTGCCAGACAACGAGCTGATGTCTTCGTACGCCAACAGAGGGAAGGCCTCCTTCAACGCCGGCCTCTACACCAACATCTGGATGGGGTTCATCATCGGCCTGGTGCTCTCCTTTGTGGTGCTGCTGGGAATGACGTTCAGCGATCCTGAGACCTTTGAGATCATGAGGAAGGCATTGACCGGAGGTGCCTGAGATGGCATTGAAGAAGAAGCCGGCGGAGCCCTGGCCAGTGATCACTGGCGAGTACGAGGTCGGAAATCCCGAGAGCCCCGTCGCCGTTTGTACCAGCGGGTCGCACCTTCACAACAAAGACCTGATAGCCGCGGGCGCCGCCCTTGCCGGTCCCTGCAAGACCGAGAACATCGGCATTGAGAAGATGGTGGCCAACGTCATCTCCAACCCCAACATCAGATACCTCATCATCACGGGTATGGAGGTAAAAGGCCACATCACCGGGCAGGCTGCCCTGGCGTTCACCCAGAGCGGAATCGACAAGGAAGGAAGGATCATCGGAGCCAAGGGGGCGATCCCCTTCATCCAGAACCTGACCCCCGAGTCGATTGAGAGGTGGAGAGCCCAGATCGAAGCCGTGTGGATGATAGACACCGAGGACATGGGAACCATCACCGCAAAGGTCCGAGAGCTGGTCAGCAAGGACCCCGGGGCCATGGACGTCGACCCCATGATCGTGGAGATCAAGAAGGGGGCCGCAGAGGAGGAAGGGGGAGCGCTTCGACCGATGGCCGCCGAGATGGTGGAGACGAGGTCGAGGATGCGGGCTGCCGATGCCATGATCACCAACGCGGGCCTTCTCAACAAGCTCCAGGCAGGCGTCTATGCGGGGAAGATCGAGGGGATCGCCCTCGGCATGACCATGACCCTTGTCTTCTTCGGGTTGATCCTGAGGTTTGCAGGAGGGAGCTAAAATGGCAGAGGAGATTCTATACGGCCAGGGGATAGCAACTGTTGCGTTCCCGAACATGCCGTTGACCGATGCGATAACAGAGGACGCAAGGTACAAGGGCCAGCTCCTGGCGAGGGAGACGAAGCTCAGCTCAGGCGTCATGGCTACGGTATCCATGGGCTTTGCCATCGGATTCGTCCTTGCCGTTCTGATGATGCTGGCACCTTTCGCCATCTGGGGAGGGATGTAAACTATGGCAGAGGACAACAAGCCGGTTGTACCAGTCGCCGTGGTGGATCCCGACCAGTTCCGAGAGATTATGGCGAGGCTCGACAAGATCGATGAGAAGATAGAGTTCTACGCTGCTGAGAAGTACATGAGGGCGGGAAAGTCCATCGGCAGAGATCTTGGCATACACTACGGAGTCTGTGCCGCGTTGATCATCGTACTGGCATACATTCTGTTCGTATACGCCGGCAATTGGGTGAGGGTGATTTGAATGTTCAGGTTTGACAGAAAGCAGGAAGTCTTTGATTTCGGCAAGTTCAAGATAGGGGGCCAGCCTGGAGAGTACCCCACATGCTGCATCGGCACCATGTTCTATGCCAGGCACAAGATCGTAACGGACGCAGAGCACGGAGTATTTGACAAAGATGCGGCGGAGAAGCTCTGGAACAGGCAGGTGGAGATGAGCGATATCACCGGGAACAGCTGCATGAACCAGATCGTGGCCGAGTCGAACGAGGCGATGGCCAAGGAGATCGATTGGTTCGTGGACCTGTCGGATTATCCGTTCCTCATCGACTCCTCCGCCCCCGAGGTCAGAGCCTTCGGTGTCCAGTACGCCACCGAGATCGGCGTAGCGGACAGGGGGATTCACAACTCCATCAACGCCTCCATCACCGATGATGAGCTTCTGGCGGTCAAGGAGAGCGATATCGACTCTTCGATCATCCTCGCCTTCAACGCCATGGAGAGTGGGACGAAGGGGAAGATGGAGATCCTAATCAAGGCGGCAGGTGGGGCCAAGAAGGGGATGCTGGAGTATGCCGCAGAGTGCGGCATCACGAGGCCTCTCATCGACGTTGCGGCCATGCCCCTCGGCAGCGGCTCCGGTGCAACATATCGCGCCGTCATCGCCGTCAAGGCCCAGCTCGGTCTTCCTGTTGGCGGGGGGTTCCACAACGGCGCCTCTGCCTGGGACTGGATGAAGAAGTGGAAGAAGGAGCACAAGGAGGCCTTCTCCCCTGTCGACATCGGCTCCAACCTCGTCGCGGGAATCATCGGCGCCGACTACTACCTCTACGGCCCCATCGAGAACGCCCCCATGATATTCCCCGCCGCCGCGATGGTGGACATCATGAAGGCCGAGTCCGCCGAGGAGCTGGGCCTGGAAGTACTGACCGAAGATCACCCCAGGAAGAAGACTCTCTGAGAGCCTCCTTCCATTTTCTTTCCCTTTTTTGAGGCCTTCATTTGCCCACGATCCGGGTGGCCGTCGACTTTGATGAGGTCAATTTCAAGTGCCAGAGGTGCGGAGCCTGCTGCCACCACCGGAGGCCGGAGGGGTTCGGCGACCTGGTGGCTGCCGACCGGCTGGCCGAGTTCGTAGAGAAGTCGAACCTCATCTATCTCACCCGCGAGGAGATTGAGAAGATCAGCCAGAGATACCGCCTTCCCGCTGAGGAGTTCGTCGACACCCTCCACCCCTACAACGGCAGGCTGGTCAAGGTGGAGGATCGAGGGCGTAAGGTGATCCTGGACCTCCCGGTGATGAAGAGCAAGGAGGACTCGTCCTGCGTCTTCTTCCGGGAAGGGTCGGGGTGCAGCATCTACCCTCTCCGCCCCCGGGCCTGCCGGCTCTTTCCCTTTAGGGTGGAGGAGGAGTCGACGGCGAAAGGAGACATCCTCCTCAAGATAGGCTACAACCCCACCTGCCCGGGGATCGGCAGGGGAGAGGCGATAGACAAGAGATCCCTGGAGGAACTGGTGGCAGAGCAGTTCAGGTCCAGGGCGGAGGAGCTGGCAGAAGAGATCCTGGATCTGAAGGCGAGGGGACTGATCTCGTATGGCGCCGAGGTCTACAGGACCGTCCCGGGAAGAGGGCGAGGGGCTGAGAGGAAGAAAGATCCCCGCCTTTGACCTGAGATCCCGCCGAAGATTCGCGATCAGGCAAAAAGTATATGTCCATGGCTGCCATCTCATCGATGACATATCCATGGCTGGGAGGTGAACGCAGATGGATTTGATGACCCAGATTTACGCCATAGTGATCTTCGGGATCCTCACGGTGGCTCTCCCCACTTTACTCAACAGTTGGGCCGACAGCAGGTCAGGAGTCAGGTAGGCCGTTGAGGCGCAAATTCCTTCGGCTTAAGGCTTCTAGCTGGCGCGGTAGGTCGCGCTCCTAAATCGAGCTTGAAGGATGCCTCATCTCATTTTGCTTTTTTTAGTATCAGATTGGGCTACTTCCCCGTCCTCTCCGAAACATCTCTTATCATATCCGCCGATACGGCGATCCCTTTGCAGGTATGCATATTGAAGGAGAGGAGCATCCCCACCACCAGGCCGTCCTGCACAAGAGGAGTTCCGCTATCCCCTGGCCCAGGAAGGTCTCCCGGAGGGAGGACGACGTAAAAGATGGACCATGATAGATCAGAGATGCGGCAGCTCCTCTTTTTGGCCGCGTTCTCCAGAGTGACCTCGCCGAGGCGAGGCCTGCCAAGCTCTGTGAGACTGCAGGAGCCCAGGATGGGAAAGAGGGCGATATCGGCATCGTTGGGAATGAAGCCGACCTTGCAGTCCTGATTTCCCACCCGCAAGCGAGGAGTCCCTGCGTAAGAGAAGACGTGAGCTGGAGCGACGCCCGCAGGCCTCCCGCGCCAAGGCACCACCGCCCCGATCACCCCGCCGGTCTTTCCGGCGAGGAAGTAGTCCCCTGATCTGATCACACCTTTCAATGAGACCCGCGAAATTATCAGCCTTTCCGCCGTGGCGGATGCTGTGGTCGGGCCATCCCGGCGCCTCTGCAGAGCTTCCGGCTCTCCTTCAAGGCAGGAATGGCGAAATAGGGAGTCTCTGGCCTTAGCCATTTGTTCGATGACTCGGGGACTCCGACCATCGAAGTAGTGGTCGATCAGCCCTGAGAAGGGGGCTCAACGGCCCCACCGCGTTGGATCCATCGCGGAGAACGGGGGATGGTTTCAAGAATCAGGCTGATGGCGATCGCAATGGGAGTGGTGGCGATCGCAAGGAGGGTGGAGGCGATCGCGAGGTCATCGCGAAGAGCTTAGGCCCTTCATCCGGAGGCTCATCATCCGGAAGATCGCCGAAAAAGGCGAAATTAGGCCTGTTCTGATTATCTTCAATCATCGCGGCGATATCCGCCCGGATCAGAAGCCTCGATTCACGCCGGATTCCCTTTCGTTCAACTCGGGAAGCTTGGCCTTCGCCTCCTGACCATGGGGACGGATCATGGAGAGGGCGATGGAGCCGGCCAAGACCAGGCAAATCACCCCCAAGGCGATGGTTGCGGGGACCTCAACGAATCCCGACATGAGCATCTTTGCGCCGACGAAGACCAGGATCAGGCTGATGCCCAGGTCCAGGTAGCGGAACATCACCATGCACCCCGCCATGGCGAAGTAGAGGGCTCTCAGGCCCAGGACGGAGAAGATGTTGGAGGTATAAACGATGAAGGGGTCCAGGGTTATTCCAAGGACGGCCGGAACGGAGTCGAGGGCAAAGAGGACGTCCGAGGTCTCGATTACTAAGAGCACCACGAAGAGAGGGGTAACGAAGCGCTTGCCGCCTTTATTGAGGATGAAATTTCCCTCTCCGTATTCGTCGGTGGTTGGTAGGAGCCTCCGGCAGAGCCGAAATACCGGATTTCTTCCTACATCCATAGGACCTTCATCCTTTTTCAGCGCCAATTTAAGGCCGCTTGCCAATAGAAAAGCGCCAAAGAGGTAAATGATCCAGTGGAATTTGTCGATCAGCTCGATGCCTGCCACCACGAATAGGCACCGCATGACCAAAGCGGCTATGATGCCCAAGAATAGGACTTTGTATTGATGAATGCTGGGGACCTTGAAGTAGGCGAATATGAGGAGAAAGACGAAGAGGTTATCGAAGCTGAGCGTTCTCTCCACCAGGTAGCCGGCTGCAAACTCTATCGCCTCTTCCGTGCCCATCCAGAGGTAGATGAGCAGATTGAAGGCTGCAGCTACGACCAGCCAGATGGAGCTCCAGACCAGAGCCTCTTTGATGCTGATCTCGTGCGATTTGCGATGAAAAACGCCGAGATCCAGGGCAAATAAAATAATAATCACCGCCCCAAAAATTACCCAGAGCAGTGCCCCCTCGCTGATCAAACTCCTAACCCTCCTTTAGAGCTTCCATCGACGGTTGAGTTGACTCCGGAGCGTGTTGGCAACGAAACATATTGGACCGTCTGGCATGAGGGAGGCATCCCTCGTGCCGGAGCCCCCCATGGCATCTAGACCCATGGAGGCATCGAGAATCGAGATATGGCATAGGATTTCGATCATGGGATAACCTTCCATCCGACGGAGTCATGCGGTTTGTAATTTGAGTATTAATAGTTGGCGTGTAGCTGTAATTATTAAAATAAGGGCATAACTGAGACCAGAAGGCAGCCTGATCATTTCGAGAACTTTGTTGCGAGCCATTTAAAAACCACCAACTTGAAGCTGATCTGATTAGATCAGATGGATGCAGTTTGTGAAGTTGATTTTAGGGCACTATTTCAATGGCCTGCATTCACCACCCAAAATCGGACGTGATTCAAAAGCTATTTATCTACAGAAATTCACTAAGTTAGGGGTTACTATGAATCTAAAGCATAATGGCGAGAATTGGCCTTCGAATCTCTCGGGCGCTGCTTTCCTTATGATGACGATGTTGGCTGTCGCAAGTCTAAACCAAGCTCTTGCAGAGGACAACCCGAGCATGTCTATGATCTCTGACGACGAAGCATCCCAGATCATCATCGACACTCTGGTCAAGAATCTGACCGAGAGTTCGGAGTTGGAGATGGGGCTGCGAGTCAATCAGTACCAAGATCTGCTGAAAACGGGCTCCCTGGTGGGAGAGGCAAACCCGGAAGGGATCGAGCCATCCAGCGTCCTGGTCTGCCATAATGCCAGTTGGCTCTTCTTCCTGGATCTGGCTCCAGGCGCTCATTTTGCCCACCCGGCGATAATAGCGGTGCTAGATGCCACGACCGGAGAAATACAGCCCATGGATGCCCAGTGGTGGCCGGCCATAATGGAGCCAGCCTTCGAGAACGAGACCGAGAGGCAGGACCCTGAGACGATCATCTTTGAGAAGGAGCCGAACATTTAAATAAAACGCTAAAGGATCGGGATGAAAGTCGCCTTCAAAGCCTGACGGCAGAAATCCATTCCGCTCCTTAGGCGATATGAATCAGGAAAGGTCTTTATCATGATATCAGATGAATTTCGTAGGTTTTTGGTTGCCATGATCAGGAGTGCGACCGTCTGTATGTTGCTGTTCTGCCTGGCGGGCCCGTCGCTGGCCGCCTCCCTTGGTTCGATCGCTCAGACAGACGCGACGGGGACGACCGCCCTCCTCAAAACCAGCCCAATTATACAGAGGGCGGAGATGATGCAGACTTCCCCAACCATCGGCAGCGTAGAGCTCCTAAACAAGGAGACGGCTGCTCGACTGGTCCAAGATGCTGTGGTTTCTCCACTTTGGGAACGTGCTGACCAAAGCAAAGGCCTGAGGGTGCTGCAGCACGACGAGATCCTGGATAAAGGGGCCGTTATAGAGCCGGCCTTTGCACCTCTAGGCGAGCCCAGCAGCCGGATGGTGGCTCAGAACGCGAGCTGGCTCTTCATGATCGACGAGTTGCCGGGAGCCCACTTCGCCCATCCGGTCAAGCTTGTTTTGGTGGATGCGACCACGGGAGAGGAGCAGGAGTTGGAGACCGACTGGTGGCCAAAGGTAGACAACGTCCAGCTTTTCGATACGGAAACCGCTCGAACAGATTCAAAGCTTACAACCTTTTACAGAGAGCCCCTAGTTGAGGCGAAGCTCAGCACAGCTTCGGGGATCCTGGGTCAGCTGGGGAGCATCCAGCCGCTGATCTCTTGCGACGTCTGGGCGGTTCTAGCCTGCGGGTACAACGACCTGCCCGACAGCTTCGATGACGACACCAACGGGATGTACAACGTCCTCAGGAACCTGGGGGTTCCCGACGACCACATATTCTACGTCAGTCCCCATACGACCCATACAGGCGTGGACAGGCCGACGAGCAGGACCAACGTTCAGTGGGCCATCAATGAGGTGGCGGCTCGGTCCGACATCAAAGACAAGGTGCTATTTCTGTACAGCTCTCACGGCAACGTCAACTTCGTATCCTGTGTGCCTGGCAGCCCGGATGGGGGCTCTATAACGGCCAGCGAGATGGACAACTGGTTGGACGCGATCAGCTGCAAGGAGATGGCCATCATCATCGAGGCGTGTCATAGTGGAAGCTTCATAGGCAAGTACCAGGACGGGACCTACGTTGCTGCAGAGAACGAGCTGACCGGCGATGGTGAGACGAACAGGGTGGTGTTCACCTCGGCATCCTCCGACACCTCCTCCTGGCCCGACGTCGACGGGGATTCGGATCCAAACCCGGCGGACACCGGAAGCGAGAGCATATATGGCTACATGATGGCATTCGGCGTCGCCTCCGCAGATGCGAACGGAGACGGCCGATTATCCTTTGGCGAGGCCCACCAGTATGCTTGGGAGAACGACGTTACCCGCATCCTCGGCTGGAATGTGCCCCAAATGATCGAGAGCGGGCTTAACGCGGCTAACGTCTACCACGAGTGTCTGCAATACGAGTGCTACTCGAACCTTCCAAATCCTGTTCTCGCCCTGACTGGAACCGAGGATTATACCACCAGCAGCGGAGAATTTACCAGGTACATGCTCTCTGTTACCAACTGGAACGCCTATCCTGCAGAGCTCTTCGAAGCTGCTCCGGATCTCCCCCCCTGTGGCCTGAATACAGAGTCGTCTCGGACCTGGGTGGACATCTACGACACCAGCGGAAACAGGCTCTACGGATTCTGCGCTCTATCTTCCCCATCGGAACTGCAAAACCTGTGGTTTGCCGTCGAAAAAGGGGAGACACCTCCAGATGGCGTATATGTGGTGTTGAGAGACCGCCGGTGCAACGAGGACTACGCGTCAAATCAGGTGACCCTAGAGCCAAAAATTCTAGCCGTTGTCCCTGTCGATATGACGGCGATCAAGAGAACGGAACCCATGAAGTTTGTGAGCAACCTGCAGTACGATCTGCCTTCCTGAGCAGGAGGTCCGCCGCAAGACCTCGATTCGAGGAGCTGGGCTGCTGCCCTCATGGCATCCCGGCTCCCCTCTCCATTTTTTAATTACGGGTCAGTTATCTAATCAGGTAAGTCTTGCTGACGGCCGGGCGGCAGGCGAGACCGGGGGGCTCACCGATCCCCCGTCGCCCTCATCTCCTCGATGGGATCTACCCGGATCAGGGGGTGATCTCTCCCCTCTCCGGAAGATGAGCCCTCTTGAAGATCTCCGCCGCTGCCACCACCGCCGTCGCCGACGCGACGATGGCCGCCCAGCTTTCGATGCCGAGGGGGGAGGTCTCGAAGAGCCTCTGCATGAAGGGGACGTATATCGCCACCATAAGGGCCGCTAGAGAAGCGCAGAGCCCCGCGATCAGCTTTTTGTTCGTCCTCGGGTCCATCCTGAAGAAGGAGTCCCGGAGGGAGCGGCTGTTGTAGGCGTTGTAGATCTCGAAGATCACCAGGGCCGCAAAGACCGTCGTCCTGGACTCCTCGACGGAGAGACCTCCCCTCAGGGAGAAGGCGAAGAGGGCGAGGGTCCCGATCAATATCGTCGATGATATCCCCAGGGTGTAGAGGAGGAGACCCCTCGTCAGGATCGGCTCGGCGGGGTTTCGGGGCTTTCTCGTCATGAGGTCGGATTGGGCCGGCTCGACGGCGAGGCCGATAGCGGGAAACTCCTCGTTGACGATGTTGATCCAGAGGATCTGGAGGGCGAGGAGGGGGACGGGCAGGCCGAGGATGATCCCCAGAAAGATCGTCATCACCTCGGCGAAGTTGCAGGACAGGAGGTACGAGAAGGCGTTCCTGATGTTGGAGTATATCCTCCTCCCCTCCTCAACCGCCGCGACGATGGTGGCGAAGTTGTCGTCGGTGATGATCATGTCCGACGCCTCCTGAGAGACCCCCGTCCCGGTCCTGCCCATGGCGATCCCGATGTCTGCCGAACGGAGGGCCGGGGCGTCGTTGACGCCGTCGCCGGTCATGGCTACGACATGACCCTGGCCGCGGAAGGCGTCGACGATCCTCACCTTGTGCTCCGCCGTAGTCCTGGCGAAGATAGAGACCTTCTCTATGACCTCGTCGAGATCGCCCCGCGTCATCTTGTCCAGCTCCGTCCCCTCGAGGACTAGGCCGCCGTCGGCCAAGATGCCGAGCTCACCGCCGATCGCCGTGGCCGTAAGCTTGTGGTCGCCGGTGATCATCACCGGCTTGATCCCGGCGGCCTGGCAGACTCGGATCGCCTCCTTCGCCTCCTCCCGCGGCGGGTCCATCATCCCGACGAGGCCGAGGAAGGTCAGCTCCGACTCCACAACACCCCTATCGAGGTCGGCTCCGTCGGCCGTCTCCTTCCCGGCCAGGGCGAGGACCCGGAGGCCGTGGCCTGCCATCTCCTCGGCGACGGCTGCGGCCATCCGGCTGTCCTCGGAGGATATCGCCTCTTCTGAGCCGTCCCTCATGATCCGGGTGCAGAAGGCGAGGACCGTCTCGGG
>CAZHAO010000007.1:0-3863 GCA_964530375.1 uncultured Methanotrichaceae archaeon | reverse complement strand
CCCATGGGGGATCGATGGACGGTGGTCATCCTCCTCATCTCCGAGTCGAAGGGAAACTCCAACACCTCTGAGAGGTACCAGCTCTCGACCCAGTCGAGGATGCCGCTCTTCCATGCGGCGACGATGAGGGCCCCCTCGGTTGGGTCGCCGATCACCTGCCAGCCGTTGGGCCCCTCCTCGAGCTTCGAGTTGTTGCAGAGGGCCCCGGCGGCGATAAGGGCGGTGAGGTGTCTATCGTCCTTTGGCACCAGCTCCCTCTTCACCCCCCCCTCATCCAGGAAGAACGATCCGATGGGGTCGTATCCCGACCCAGTCACCTCCACGTTTCGGGTCGTCCAGATCCTCCTGATCATCATCTCGCCCCGGGTGAGGGTGCCGGTCTTGTCGGTGCATATCACCGTCGTCGAGCCGAGGGTCTCGACGGCGGGAAGGCGTCGAATGATGGCGTTCTTCTTCGCCATGATCTGGGTTCCGTAGGCCAGGGTTATCGTGACGACGAAGGGGAGGGACTCCGGGATCCCGGCGACGGCCAAAGCTGCAGCGATGATCAAAGTCTCCAGAACCGGCGAGCCCCTAAAGATCTCCACGGCGAAGATGATGGCGCAGGCGACGAGGACGACGAGGGCGAGCTGCTTTGAAAGCTGCTGAAACTTGACCTTTATCGGCGGGTCCTCGGGCCGCCTCTGGACGAGCCCCGAGATCCGGCCGAGCTCCGTATCCGTGCCCGTCGCCGTCACCATCGCCCTGCCGTTGCCGTAGACGACGACCGTCCCCATGTAGACCATGTTCGACCGGTCGGCGAGGTGGGTCTCCTCTGCAAGAGCCGTCGTCGACTTCTTCTCAGGGACCGACTCGCCCGTCAGAGACGCCTCGACCACCTGAAGCGAGGTCTCCTCGATCACCCTCCCGTCGGCGGGGACCTTGTCTCCGGCCTCCATGTAGACGACGTCCCCGGGCACGAGGTCCCGGACGAGGATCCTGGTCAATTTCCCTCCTCGGAGGACGTTAGCCTCGGGAGCCACCATCTCCCGGAGGGCCTCCATCGCCCGCTCCGCCTTGTACTCCTGGACGAAGCCGAGGAGGGATATGAAGAAGATTATCCCGATGATGACGTAGGTGTTCGTCGTCTCCCCAGCGATCCAGGAGATGACCGATGCGGCTAAAAGGACTATGATCAGGTAGTTTTCGAACTGGCGGAGGAATATCCGGGCCTTGGAGGGGCTGTAGATCTCCTCCAGCTGGTTTGGTCCGTATTCTCCCAGCCTCCGCTCGGCCTCCTCGGGGGATAGACCTTCCGCGGAGGAGTTCAGCCTCTCTAGGGCGTCGGTGACGGGCAGGGCGTGCCAGGGCTCGTTCAAGGGATCATCTCTAGCGGATTTGGGTCCCTTACTGGGTCGCTATATACTAAAATGTATGCATCGCGTATATCTCCCGTCCTTTGGCGCCGAGCCTTCTATCGGAGGAAACTATTGTCGAAAGATCCGGGGACGCCTTTACGATTCCGGCAACGATAGGGGTCCGGTGACGAGATCTGCTCGCATGCCGTCCCCATCTGCGGTCGTCCTCCCGCCGAAAGGGGCTGATTTCTTGTTCAGCTCCCCTTTCGACCCTCCAGATACCCCTCGATCCGATCGAGCCCCTCGGCGATCCTCGCTAGAGAGCTCGCGTAGGAGAAGCGGAGGTACCCCTCGCCGTTGGCTCCGAAGTCGACCCCCGGCGCGACGCCGACGTGGGCCCGTTCCAGGATGTCGAAGGCGAGGCTGTAGGAGTCGGACGATAGATGACGGGCGTTGGCGAAGACGTAGAAGGCGCCCGTCGGCTCGGCGGCGATCCCGAAGCCCAGCTCCCGAAGCCGCCGGATCATGAACCGCCGCCTTTCGTCGTAGGTTCGCCTCATCCGGGCGACGTCTTCCCCAGCATCCCGGAGGGCTGCGATCCCCGCCCTCTGGACGGCGGAGTTGGCGCAGATGAAGAGGTTCTGCTGCATCTTCTGAATCGGCCTGATGAACTTTTGGGGCGCGATCAGGTATCCCAGCCGCCGGCCCGTCATGGCGTAGAGCTTTGAGAAGCCGTTTAAGACGATGGCGTCGTCGGCGAACTCCAGGATCGAGTGCTCCCGCCCAGCGTAGACGAGGCCGTGGTAGATCTCGTCGGATACGACCCTTGGCGAAAGCCCGGCGATCGACCGCATCCTCTCCTCCGAGAGGACGGTGCCCGTCGGGTTTGACGGCGAGTTGATGACGACGGCTTTTGTCCGTGGGGTGATCCGTCTGGCGACCCTCTCCGCCGAGAGCTGGAAGCCGTCCGCCTCGGAGACGGGAACGGCGACGGGCACCCCGCCCGCAAACCGGATGAAGTTCGGGTAGCAGGCGTAGCCGGGGTCTGAGATTATCACCTCGTCCCCCGCCTCCAGGAGGGCGGAGAAGACGAGCATCATCGCCGGCGAAGTCCCGGAGCAGACGACGACCTGGTCGGGCTCGACGGAGACGCCGTACCTTTCCGCGTAGTGCTCGGCTATCGCCTCCCGGAGCTCGGGATCGCCGAGGCTGTGGGTGTAGTGGGTACGGCCTTGGGCGAGGGCTTCAGCCACCGCCTCCCGGACTGGGGCGGGGATGTCGAAGTCCGGCTCGCCCACCTCCAGGTGGACGACGTCGATCCCCTCACTCTCCATCGCCCGGGCGCGCTCCAATACGTCCATCACCAAAAAGGGGGTCATCTCCTCTGCTCGTCGCGAGATCATGTTGAATTCTTCTCCCCTTATACGAATAATACTAAAGCTATATTAAATTAATGTCATTCATTTTTTGATCGGGCGGTATTACAATACCTGTGAGATAAGCGCGCATTTTCATGTATCGTCTTACCACCTCTCCAATACTGTTCAACATGATCTACAGCTGCATCATCAATGTGGTTTATGCGTTGGTTGCAGATCGCGCATGTTGGATCTTTATCAAATAATTCTTGTTTAACTTTAGAGGAGAAACATCGTGGCTGAGACTCGCAATTACCTAAAACATCATCTATTACGCTTCTTGCGATATCAAAGCGTTTCTGAACCTTCTTCGGGGAACTTGTACCTATGAGAATAGCATCGATGAAACCTTCATTCGATGCCATGAGGTCGATCAAGCTTTCTCGGAGAGCGTCTAATGAAGCGTATACTTGGTTTTTATCTTTGTTATAGAACGTACCCATCCAAACATCGTACAGCGACGAATTGAATCTTTTCTCTTCCCATTCGCCGTTTGGATTACGTTCATCACCACAATGAAATCGTTTAAAAGCATTTTTGCCAAACAGTGATTTTACTATAGAAACTGAGTTTTTAAATGCAGCGCGCAACTCGTCGGATTCGTCTTCACTGATAAACTGGTATTTATCCATATCTTTATTAAAAAATTGTCTCATAGACTGAGAGTATTTTAAATATGTTTGGTGGTAAAAAGATGCAAACCTCAAGACTAATTCTACGTCGGTCATCCTTTTATGAGGGGCAGCTAGATTCAATAACCATCTGAAATCGGGATATGAAGCTAACTCTTTTAAGAGCTCAATATATGGACCTCTATAAACACAATTTCGTAATTCCATATCGTTTAGAGGTACTGATCCAGTATTTAGTCGTTCGAAAATCTCGAATTTTAGATCTGGATCACTTTGCTTAAGTATTGTTATTGTTCTAACATTGTAATATCTTATTTTTTCTTGAAGAGATTCATCGATATCAGTATAACCTTTTCGATTTAGTTCAGAATAAACCTTTAATCCACTAAATTTAAAGGCATCATTGTTGGGAAATTTTCCATCAGTCAAACAGCGCACCCCGCTGCAAGCAGCGGGGCATGTTCGCGCCGGTCATC
>CAZHAO010000006.1:0-19783 GCA_964530375.1 uncultured Methanotrichaceae archaeon | reverse complement strand
GGCAAGAGATCGGCCCCTAAACTTCCTCGACCACAGGATCAGGTGCGGAAACAGCCTCGTCGGCGCGACGCCGGAGCTGATCGAGGGAGGGGTCCCCGACGGAGCCTTCACTCCAATCACCGGCGACGACAAGAAGGTGGCGAAGCACTTTAGGGAATTGAACAAGAGGCAGCGGAAGAACCGCTCAACAATCGACTCCTGGGGCGAGGACGCGAGCCGTCGGCCCGGCTACGCCGAAGAGTTCGCCTCCCTCTCCGAGATGAAGGAGGACTCCTCCGAGGCTGTGGCCGAGAAGTGGAGAGCCTATCGGAAGCTTCTGGAGACCGAGGAGCTGAAGAGGAAGAGGCTGGAGGCCGACGCCTGGACTGCGGCTTTCTTCTGGCCCCTGGACGACGAGGGCGCGCCCTTCCCCACCAGCGGCGAGGTCCGGCGGCTCGGCTCCGAGGGTGCGCCTGAGGGCGATCCCCTGGCGGCGAAGGTCGAGGAGCTGGCCCGAAGGCACAGGTTCTTCCACTGGCACCTGGAGTTTCCGGGCGTCTTCTCTCGGGGCGGGTTTGACGTGGTGCTGGGAAACCCGCCGTGGGAAATGATTAATTTGATGGAAAAGGAGTTCTTTGCTGGCAAGGCACCTGAGATTGTTAGCGCCAAGACGGGAGCCAAGAGAAAGCGTCTGATACAGAAACTCGCCGAAACAGATCCTCAAATCTATGATTCGTACATCGGAGCCACTCAGCACGCGGAAAACTTCTCTCTCTATTTACAGGGTTCTGGACACTTCCCTCTAACTTCCGGCGGTCGTATAAACACATATGCCATTTTCGCCGAGCTGGCGCAATCTGTAATAAGGCAAGATGGTAGAGCCGGCATAGTCGTCCCGAGCGGGATCGCCACAGATTTCACCTACAGGAACTTCTTCGCAGATCTGATGGAAGGAGGCAAGCTTGTAAGCTTATACGACTTCGAAAACCGAGAAGGGCTATTTCCCGAGGTACATCGCAGCTATAAGTTCTCCCTGATGACGACCACTGGCGGGGGTGTTGATGAAGCTGATTTCGCCTTTTTCCTACATAACGTGAACGATTTGCAGGACCCGGAGCGGCGTTTCACGCTGAGTCGGGAGGATTTGGCTCTGATCAATCCGAACACGAGGACCTGTCCAGTATTCCGAAGAGGATCGGACGCAATGCTCACGCGAAAGCTCTATCATGCGGCTCCAGTTCTGGTGAAGGAGGTGACGGAGGAAAATGCGTGGGGTGTATCATTCAAGCAAGGTCTATTTAATATGACCAGCGACTCTCATCTGTTTCGCACGAGAGAGGCGTTAGAGGCAAATGGATTAGAGCTGAAAGGTAACCATTTTGTGCGAGATGACAATGTTTGGCTGCCGCTGTACGAGGGGCGCATGATTCATTATTTCGACCACCGAGTAGCCTCAGTGGGAGTAAACGAAGAAACTACATTTAGGTCAGGTGTAACTCTAGACACGTCAATAGAGAATCATTCTGATCCACAGTACTCTGTCCTACCTCGATATTGGGTCAAACTCGAAGATGTTCAGCAGGCTACTCCAAATGATTACTGCAGCCACTGTTTTATCGGGTTCAAAGATGTTACGAGTTCAACAAATGAACGTACATTCATATGCTCTATTTTGCCGCGCGTAGCAGTCGGGAATAAAGTTCCTCTAATATTGCCGAATGAAAAATCTCTTCCAAGCTGTTGTTTAGTCGCTAATCTCAGTGTGTACATATTTGATTTTGTTGCCAGGCAAAAGATAGGTGGGGTATCTCTAAACTTCTTTATCGTCAAACAGCTCCCCGTCCTCCCGCCAGACCGCTACACCCCCGAGCTCCTCGACCTCATCGTCCCCAAGGTCGTAGAGCTCACCTACACCGCCTGGGACCTCTTGCCCTTCGCCCAGGACATCCTCGAAGAGGTGGGCGCCAAGACCTGGGACCGCTGGTTCCCGGATAACCCCCTCGTCGACGGGAAGCCCGCCCCCTTCCGGTGGGACGAAGAGAGACGCGCCACCCTGCGGGCGGAGCTGGACGCGATATACGCCCACCTTTACGGGCTGACGAGAGAGGAGCTGGACTACATCCTGGAGACCTTCCCCATCGTCAAGAGGAAGGACGTCGAGAGGTACGGAAGATATAAAACTAAAGAAATGGTAATGGGGTACTATGATGAATATGAAGAGAGCTTATAGAATTACTGCTGAGATTATTTTAATACTATTATTGGCATTAGCTTTGTTGTATGCTACATCAGCGGACTTGATTGATTACACCATTACTGAGATAGCCGGTGTGATAAGTGTTATTGTGGGCTTTATTGTTATTTATGAATTTATTTTTAAAAGAGATAGACCGTCAACAACACAACCTCCAACAGAACCTCAAAAAACCCATCTAGAGATTCCTATGAGAATTGGCAAGCAAGCTTACCTCCAAAATTCGTGGATAGGCTCATTTAATGATGATAAAATAAGAAAAGTGGGTGAATATGATTCGGTTCAGGATGACTATCGGGATCGAATTCCAGTAGTAAAAATTGAAGATAAATCTGTACTTGAATTCGATTGGAAACACCAAACAGGAAGTAGTTGGAGCGGGGTGATATCAATCGATCGTGATTGGAAATCAGTCGATCTAGGGCCTTATAACTCTTTAGAATTTCTTGTACAATACATTTCTCCAAAAGAAAATGAGACCAGATTAAAAGTCAGGCTGGATGATGCAAAATATAATAATACGCCAAATAGCGGAGATCATAATTCGACTAGCTGGGTCGAAGTCCCTTATGACGGACCGAACTGGTCAGTAATACCGGTTAAAATATCTTTAACAAACGACTTTTCTTGGACAAAGAACGCTTGTTCAACCAATATGGAGGCTCCAGATCGCAGCAATATGTTGCAGATCACTTTTGGGAACACTGCACAGATGGCCTCAAATCCGGGAAGAAATCAGGTTAGAATAAGGGGAATTAAATTTGTTCGTTAAAAGGAAGGACATCGATAGATACAGGAGCTACAGGACAAAGGAGATTATTCTGGAGCGGTATGAGGAGTATGCCAGCTTCTTCGATAAAACGAATGGAGGGGCCGTCTGATGACGCCTGAGGAGCTCCGGGCTGAAGTCGGCGGTTTAAATCTAAAGCCGGTGAGAAAACGTCAAGTTAGATATAGAATAATATTTAGAGAAGCCGATCGAGCTACCTAAAACGCTATCACTAAGGATCATGATTAAATCTAATTTCCAATCAGATTGAATAATCCATGTGGACTCCAATAGATATCAAAGCGAAGGTTGCGCGTATTGTGGTACCGACAAGTCGGATTGTGGATATCAAAACGCCATTTCGATACTCGCAAGATAAGAGAGGGCCAAAGTCGGGAGGCGGGAGCCGAACAGCGGCTCAGACTCTGGCAGAATCGGGCAGGGCAGCATCCGGGCCTTACCCGTCGGGAGCTGCATTTGGTGTGTGAAGGTGAAGGAAGACCGGGTGAAGTAATCGGTGAAGGAAGTTAGGTGGAGGAAGATCAGATGGAAGGTCATACGGAGAAGGAGAAAGAGAGGTTGAACCCCTTCAAAGCTCTGGAGGATATTCGCGACGCATACCGAAAATACGTCGCATCCTTCCAGAGGTTCAAAAATCCCACCATCAGAGACTGGGTCGACGAGAAGCTGAAGGAGGGGACTCTCATCTCCAAAGGCCCCTACATCGAGCTGAACCGGAGATACCTCCACGGCGACCCCTTCGACCAGCTCGTTAGAGAGGGCCTGATCCACCCCGACTCGCCGAGGTGCTTTTCCGCCCGCGCCGAGGACAAAGCATCGCCCCTGGTCGACCTCCACAAGCATCAGTCCGACGCCGTGAGGGCGATCGCCTCCGGCAAAAACACCATCGTCGCCACCGGGACCGGCAGCGGCAAGAGCTTCTGCTTTGGAATCCCCATCATCAGCGAATGCCTCCGGCTCCGGGACGATGGAATCGGAGGCGTCAAGGCGATCATCATCTACCCCATGAACGCCCTCGCGAACTCCCAGTACGACGACTTCGCCTCAAGGCTTGAAGGCACCGGCCTCAAGATCGCCCTCTATACGGGCGACACCCCCAACACCCGCGAGAAGGCTCTCGCGAACTACACCTCCACGACGGGAAGGGAGAAGCCCCGGGACTCAGAGCTCTTGTCTCGAGAGGAGATCAAGGAGACCCCACCGGACATCCTCCTCACCAACTACGTGATGCTCGAGTACCTCCTCACACGGTTCGAGGACCGAAAAGCCATCTTCCCGGAAGGGAGATCTGCCCTGCGATTCCTCGTCCTGGACGAGGTGCATACCTACACCGGCAAACAGGGAGCTGACGTCGCCTACCTCATCAGAAGGCTCAAACAGCATACCGGAACTGCTGGCGATCTCAGGTGCATAGGAACCAGCGCGACGGTCCAGAGCACCGAGGGTGGAAGCGCATCCGAGGCCATCTCCCAGTTCGCCTCAAGGCTTTTTGGCGAGATCTTCATCCCGGAATCGGTTATTACCGAGACCTACTTCGAGCCCATCACCGGCGGCGAGTCTCTCCTTCCGGATGATGTCCTGGTGACCGGGGATATGATCGATGGTTACGACGGCACCCCGGAGACGGCGATACCTCTGGTCAGGGCCCTGACAGGCTCAGACCTCAGAGACACCGATCCTAAGAGCCTCGGCAGGATCTTGGGCGAGCAGACGACGGTCCAGTTCCTCGAAAAGGCCCTCTTCAAAAACTCCATGAGCCTCTACGACCTGGTCGAAGCCTACAGGTCAGAGGTCAGACCGAACTCGACCAAAAAGGATTGCGACCTAGAGATCAGAGTCGCCCTCCTCGCCGGGATGACCGCCGAGATCGAGGTCAGAGGCAGGTCCCAGCCCCGCCTGATACCTAAGATCCATGCCTTCTTCAGCCAGGGAGGCGGGATCAAAAGCTGCATCAGCCCCGATTCGCCCCACATGAACGGAGCAGGCGAGGTGATCTGTCCAGATTGCTCGAGAAACAATAAGATCAGGAAGACCTTCCCCCTCGTATTCTGCAGGGCCTGTGGTCAGGAGTACTACTCCGTCGAGATCACCCCGGAAAACGGCCTCAAGCCTAGGGATATGGATGACCTCGATGTCGAGGGCGAACCCGCCTACATCCTCCTTGGAAGATATGATCAGGAGATCACGCCGCCCCCAGACCAGTGGCTCAATAGTGGCGGCTCTGTGAGAAAGGAGTACAGAGAGTACGTTGATCTGGAGAAAGCCGAGTATTGTCCTGACTGCAATAAGCTCTACAAAAAGGGCGACGCTGGAAAGTGCGTCTGCAGCTCAAAAGTCCAAGTAACGATCGTGCCCTACCCCTTCCTCTTCTGCCCCTCGGAGGGTTGCGGCGTCTTCTACGACAGGAGACCTAGGGAGTTCAATAAGCTCTTCTCCTTCGGCACCGTGGGAAGGTCCACAGCGACCGACGTCATAGTATCCCACAACATGAACGCCCTCCCCAAAGACGAGAGAAAAATCCTGGTCTTCAGCGACAACCGCCAGGACACCGCCCTTCAGGCCTCTCACATGAACAACATCCAGAAACGGCTCCACTTCCGGCGTGGGCTTTACAGGGCTCTGGAAAAGGCAGGTGATCCGGTCGAGCTCCTCGAGATGGGCGATACGATATTCAAACTTCTCGAAAAAGAAGGCGCAATGCCCAAGTATTCCAAGTCTACCGCAGATCAAGAGTTCTCAGTAATCTCTAGCAAGTCAGGAGATAATGCCTTCAAAGAGTATCTTCTTTTTAACACCGTCCTCGAACTCGGCTCGTCTCTTAGGAGGAACCAACAGAACCTGGAGGATGTGGGACTCCTCAAGGTGACTTACGACGGACTCGACAAACTTGCCGGGGAGGACAACTACTGGTCCGAAATTCCAGAATTCATGGAACTCAGTGAAGGCACACGTGAAGACTATTTGACCGGCTTTCTGGACATCATGCGGTACAGGACTGCGATAGCTTACGACTACCTTCTGGACTCCTATGGATTCAAAACCAAAATTGAGGCCAAGCTCGACGAGGACGCCATATTCCATGACGAGCATAGGGCCTACCAGCCCGAGGGTTACAGCGACGACGCCGACAACAAGACGCGATTTGCCCAGGTCCACAGGCTCTCATGGAGAACAGGACCCCATGTCGCATGGACGATGAAGGTCCTCGGAGCTGATCGAACGCGGTCTGAGAAGATAGTGAAAATGGTCGCTAACGTCCTCGTTAGGGCCGGAGAGCTCCAATGGGTGGACGTCCATAAGTGGTTGCGGGGAAAACTACTTATGATCAATCCAGATGCGATCCGCCTCTCCGCCTTTGATGATAAAGATACGACTCACAAAGCTTGCAAGAAATGCGGCACAGTCCACCATTTCGAAGAGGTGAGGGTCTGCACCGGCTCCAAATGCCGGGACCTCGTTGACGAGGATTTTTCAAATAACTACTTCAGATATGAGTACACCCGAGACTTCAAAAACGTGGCTGCTCTCATTGTTGCAGAGCACAGCGGCCAGATCGACGGCGATACCAGAAAAGAGCTGGAGTCCAAGTTCAGGGATTCGGAAGACCCCCTTAACGTCATCGTCTGCACACCGACGATGGAGCTTGGAATCGATATCGGTTCTCTCTCGGCGGTCTACATGAGAAACGTGCCACCTTCACCCTCCAACTACGCACAACGGGCAGGCAGGGCAGGCAGAAAGTCCCAAGCCTCGATAATTAACACCTTCTGCGGTGGCGGATCGAAACGGGGTCCACATGACCAGTACTTCTACCGTTACCCTACGAAGATAATCACAGGAGAGATCAGCACGCCTCGGTTCCTCCTGGATAACAAGGCCCTTGTCACGACCCACATACACTCCTTCGTCCTTGAAAAGATCGACGAGAGAGTACCCCAGAAGATCGGCGAGATCCTTGATATCGAGACCGAAGAGCTGCTGATGAAGCCCGACTTCAAGGATACCCTAGATAGGGCCGCCAAGGCGAGACGAAATGAGATAGTGAGATCGATTCTGGAAGGATTCAAAGCCGAGATCGAAGAGTATGATTGGCTTGACGAACAGTTCATAAGAGACGCCTTCGACCGATTCGTTCCTGACTTCGACAGGTCCTTCGACTTCTTCAGAGACGATTACATCCATCTCAAAAAGGAGTGGTTTGACCTCAGTGCCAGAGCTTTGAGAAATGGTCTTCCCAAAGAAAAGAGTTGGAGACGAAGCTCCATAGAGAATAAGATGGCCGATATGCGTGAGGGTAAAGAGGGCTACTTCACCTACCGTTATCTCGCAAGTCAAGGGTTCACCCCCAACTACGGTTTCCCAACAAACGTGACGACCCTCTTCCTCGACCACCGGGGTAAACGGGGCTTCGAAGAGTTCGACCTCCAGAGAGATAGGGCCATCGCCATAAGAGAATACGCTCCGGGAAACAGCATCTACTACCGAGGTGGCCGATACCAGATCGTAGAGGCACGTCTCAGGCAGGAGAACGAGCGGCCAGCCATAAAGAAACTGGTAATATGCCCAGATTGCGAAGCCTACTATCTAGGAAAAGACGTAGCAATCAATGCAGCCTGCAGAGTATGCGGAACTGCTCTCGACGACATTCCGCCCTACGATGCCATTGAGATGCCAGACCAATTCGCGGTGAGGCGTCAGGGAATCACCAGCGACGAAGAAGAGAGGATGCGTCGTGGCTACAACGTCGACCGGCATTACCATCGGGGCCAGATGGTTAGACTATGGGATGCTGCGGACGGCACGGGGAGGATACTCTCCCTATGCTACGAACACAACGGAAAGATTCTGACGGTTAATACCGGGACGAGGAAGGCTGAAAAAGATGATCAAGAGAACGGATTCACCCTCTGCAACGCCTGCAACCGCTGGATATTCGGTGATGAAAATATTGAAAAGCATACCGATCCCAAGGGTGAGGATAAGAAGTGCTGGAAGAATGGAACTGAGGATGATATAACTAGAAGAGTCGTCCTCTACACCGAGTCTTCCCATGACGTGATCACAATCGACTGCGACCTTCCTGAAGAGATCGATTCCGAAGACTCCGAAGGATTCTATCAGACCCTCGCTCAGGCGATGATACAGGGTCTTCAGATAAGAATGAACATCGACGTGGGCGAGGTCGGGACGTTCCTCATGCCCAATCCAGAAAATGAGGGAATCTTTAGCATCGTGCTCTACGAGGGTGCTGAAGGTGGGGCAGGATTCCTCAGCTCGCTTCAAGAGATTGGCGAGATGCACGAGGTCGCGCATTTGGCTCGTGAGATCCTGCATGAGTTCGATCCCGAAGAGGCTCAATGCGAACGGGCCTGTTATGGATGCCTCTGCAATTACTATAACCAGCCGATACATGAAATTCTCGACCGAAACCTAGTCCTGCCAACGCTTGCAAGACTGGAGAGGGCCGAAATAATCGAGTTTGCCTCCGAGATTGGGGACGATCGATACGATGAGCTTTTTGACGGATGCGAGTCCGACCTGGAGCGGACGGTTCTGGAGGCCATACGGGCAAAGAAGATTCCCCTTCCCACCGTTGCCCAGAAGACCATATACGACGGTGATGAACCAGTAGCTGAAGCTGACTTCTATTACGAAAATGAGGGCATAATCCTCTTTGTTGATGGGCCAGACCATGATAAGGATTACGTGGTCGAGAGCGACCGCAAGAAGAGGGAAAGACTTGACGTAATAGGTTACCGAGTTTTCGTCCACAGGTACGATGATGATCTCGATGAAAGAATGTCCCGGCTCAAAAGCATGATAGGTGATTTAAAAATTAGAAAGAAGATTTGACTGACTGAAGAGAAAGCACTGAGCCAGCTGAAGAACCCAAACGCTGAAAGGATTTTAAAAAAAAGTTAAATACAATTCGAAAATATAATATTAATAGTAAAATATTTCTCGATTCATCGGACGAAGGGTTCGCCCCAGCCACCACACTACCCCCTTTCCCGAACATCGATAACCTTTAAACTATCCCCCACATTATCCTCCCACATCCATGGTCGAAGATCCCGTTGCGAAGTGGGAAGAGTTCATCCGAAGCAGGTACTGGGACGAGCTTCTGGAGCTCGCTGACTCCTACCCGCTCCGCCGAAGCCTCTCAATCAAGTTCCCGGACGTCGATCGGTACGACCCGGAGTTCGCCGACGAGCTTCTGGAGCGGCCCGAGCCCCTCCTGGAGGCGGCGGAGACCGCCCTCCTGGAGATCGATCTGCCGATAGACGTAGTCCTGGAGAAGGCCCACTTCCGGATCGTGGGGCTGCCGCGGCGGTACAAGACGAGCGAGCTGCGGAGCGACCACATCGGCCGGCTCATCGCCCTGGAGGGGCTGGTGCGGACGGTGACCGAGGTCCGGCCGAAGGTGATCTCGGCGGCCTTCGAGTGCCAGAGGTGCGGCCACCTCTTCTTCAAGGAGCAGACCACCTCCAAGTTCCAGGAGCCCTACGACTGCCCCAACGAGGCCTGCGACCGGCGGGGGCCCTTCAAGCTCCTCCTGGACAAGTCCCGGTTCGTCGACGCCCAGAACGTCCGGGTCCAGGAGTCTCCCGAGGAGCTCCGAGGGGGCGAGCAGCCCCAGACCCTGGACGTCCAGCTCGAAGACGACATGACCGGGAGGATCTTCCCTGGTGACAGGGTCATCATCAACGGGGCTCTCCGGTCCTACCAGAGGACCACCCAGACCGGCAAGAGCACTTACTTCGATTTGTTCCTGGAGGGTAACTCCATCGAGATGATGGAGCAGGAGTTCGAGGAGATCGACATCAAGCCCGAGGACGAGCGGGAGATACGAGAGCTGGCATCCGACCCCATGATCTACGAGAACGTCAAAAGGTCTATCGCCCCCTCCATCTACGGCTACGACGAGGTGAAGGAGGCCCTGGCCTTGCAGCTATTTTCCGGCGTCTCCAAGGGCCTCCCCGACGGGACCAGGATCAGGGGCGACATCCACATCCTCCTCGTCGGCGACCCCGGCATCGCGAAGAGCCAGCTCCTCCGCTACATCTCCAAGCTCTCGCCCCGGGGGATCTACACCTCCGGGAAGAGCTCCACCTCGGCGGGGCTGACGGCGACGGCGGTCAAAGACGAGCTGGGCGACGGCCGCTGGTCGATCGAGGCCGGGGCGCTAGTTTTAGCCGACAAGGGGATCGCCTGCATCGACGAGATGGACAAGATGAGAAGCGAGGACCGGTCCGCCCTCCACGAGGCGATGGAGCAGCAGACGATCAGCGTCGCGAAGGCCGGGGTGATGGCGACTTTGAAGTCAAGATGCGCCCTCCTCGCCGCCGCGAACCCCAAGTTCGGCCGCTTCGACAAGTATGAGGGGATAGCCCAGCAGATCAACCTCTCTCCGGCCCTCATGTCGCGGTTCGACCTCATCTTCGTCCTCACCGACGAGCCGAGCGACGCCCGCGACGCCAAGATCGCCCACCACATAGGCCAGACGACCTACGCCGGCGAGATCTCCTCCCGGGGCGGATACTCGAAAGAGGAACTCCAGGCGGTGATGGAGGTGATCCGCCCGGCCATCGAGCCCGAGGTCCTCCGAAAGTACATCGCCTACGCCCGGAAGAACGTCTTCCCCGTCCTATCAGATGAGGCGAGGGAGAGGCTCGAGAGCTACTACGTAAACCTGAGAAAGCAGGGCCAGGACTCAAACAAGCCCGTCCCCGTGACCGCAAGGCAGCTGGAGGCCCTCTTTCGGCTCTCCGAGTCGAGCGCGCGGCTCCGGCTCAGCGACGAGATCACCGGAGGCGACGCTGAACGGGTGATCAGGATCGTCGAGGCCTGCCTCCGGCAGGTGGGGGTCGACCCCGAGACCGGCCTCCTCGACGCCGACGTCCTGGCGGTGGGGATGAGCAAGAGCGCAAGAGACAAGACGAGGCTGATGATCGACCTGATCAAGGACGTCAGCTCGGTCCACCAGGGTCCGGCCCCTCTGGAGGCGGTCCTGGACCGGGCCGAGGCGGAGCTTTCGATGGACAGACATAAGGCCGAAGAGATAATACAGAGGCTCAGGAGAAACGGCGACATCTTCGAGCCGAGACCCGGCTATTTGAAGCTTCCCTGATGTGATGATATGGACGACGACAGACGAGAGATGATGTACCTCAAGGTTCATCGAGTCAGCGGCGAAGTTATGGTGGCGGTCTGCGACTGCGAGCTTCTCGGAAAGACCTTCGACGAGGGGGAGCTATCCCTGACGGTGGAGGCGGCCTTCTTCGGCGAGATGGAGGCCGATAGCCAAAAGGTGACAAAAGCCCTTTCCGGGGCCACAATAGCCAACATGGTCGGCGATAGAGCCGTCGCCTGCGCCATCGAGACGAGCTGCATCGAAGGCAAAAACGTCCTCCGGATCGGCGGAGTTCCCACCGCCCAGATGGTGCGGATGTGACGCTCAAAAGCGTCTGTCCGAGATGCGGCGAGCCCTCCCCCCTCGGCCTCTGCGACCGATGCCGCCTCGAGATGACAGCCCTTCTCGATTGTCCCGACTCCGTAGAGGTGACGGTCTGCCCCGTCTGCGGCTCGGTCCTGGTCCGGGGTCGGTGGCAGGACGCCGAAGGGGCCGTCAAGGATCTCATATCCGATGCCGTGGCCGATGAGATCGCGGTCCCCCAGGAGCTGAATGACCAAAAGGTATCCCTATCGGTCGAGAGGAAGAACGCCACCCAGTACCTTGTGAGCGTCCACCTCGCCGGAACCTTTGGCGAGATCCCTGCCGAAGAAGAGTGCGTCGTGGCGGCGACGGTCCGGCGGGCCACCTGCGAGAGGTGCAGCAGGATGGCCGGAAACTACTACGAGGCGACCGTCCAGGTGAGGGGATCGGCGGGCGCGCCCGGATCCGAGGAGCTGGCCGAGAGCCGAAAGATCGCCGAGGCCGTGACCGAAACCTGCTTTTCGAGGGGCGACCGCCTCTCCTTCGTCCAGGAGAGCAAAGAGGTCAAGGGCGGGATCGACCTGGTGGTGGGGTCGACGGCGCAGGGGAGATCGATCGCGAAAGCCATCCAGGAGCGTTTCGGAGGAAGCGTTCAGGAATCTTACAAGCTGGTGGGGATGAGGGACGGAAAGAACGTCTATCGAACCAGCATCCTGGTCAGGCTCCCTCGGCTCAAAGCCGGCGACCTGATCAGGGGAAGGGGCACCTTTCTGGAGGTTAGGAGCTTTGAGGGGAAGAGGACCGCCTGCAGATCCCTCCGAGACGGCGCCACCGTTTATCTCTCCCCAGAAGATGTGGAAGATGTCCTCGTCCTGGGGAACCGATCCTCCGTCGCGAGGGCGGTGGTGGTGGCGGGGGACAGGGACGTTTTGGAGGTTCTCGACCCCGAAAGCTACAGGACCGTCTCGGCATCGAGGCCCCGCCTCCTGGAGGCAAAGCCCGGAGACGAGGTGGAGTTTTTGAGGTTCAGGGACGAGATCATACTGCTCCCTCCCAAAAGAGAGGGTCCCTCCTGAGCCTTCCGAACCTCTACCACAAAGTTATTAAACTAGCTTCGTTCTAATTCTAGGTGATGCTCGCAAATCCGATTTGCGAGCCGGACGATCATCGTTCATCTTCATGCTCCGGGGATCTATTAAAATTTGAGAGCAGTTTCTCAGGAGATGTGGCCTTAGAGATCTGCGCACCCTAATGGGAGATGAACGGTACTCCGATACGCAGAAGTTCATCAAGATAATGCTCATAATCACGAAGTTGATGCCCACCGATTGAAATAGCTAGATAGATACACCTTCACCATCATCCTCTGAAAAATGAAATGCTGGGGTTTTTCGGCTCCGAGTCAGAGTCAGGGAAAGAGCAGCGTTAGCGGTGCGGCTAAGGGACCGCGTGTGTATTTATTTATCTATTTTAAAATTTGAGGTGTCTACTATGCAAAATGTTGATACCACTAAATATGTAATTCACGCTGAGATCACGGCAGACGGGATCGTGGAGAGGCCCGACGTCGTCGGCGCCATATTCGGCCAGACCGAAGGGCTCCTCGGAAGCGACCTCGATCTGAGGGATCTTCAGAAGACCGGCCGGATCGGCCGGATCGACGTCCAGATCACGTCCAGCGGCGGCAAATCCGCTGGCTCTATCTCGATACCCTCCAGCTTCGACAAGGTGGAGACGGCGATCCTGGCCTCGGCCCTGGAGACGATCGATCGGGTCGGCCCCTGCATAGCCAGGATCAACGTCTCCAAAATCGAGGACGTCCGGGCCTCCAAGAGAAAGTACGTGGTGGACAGGGCAAAGCAGATCATAATGGAGATGTTCGACGAGAACCTCCTGGACACCCAGGGGATCACTGAACAGATTAAACAATCTGTGAGAGTGGAGGAGATCACCCACATCGGGCCTGATCGGCTTCCCGCAGGCCCCAACGTCCTCGACTCCGACGCCATCCTGGTGGTGGAGGGGAGGGCCGACGTCCTGAACCTCCTCCGTTACGGCATCAAGAACGCCGTCGCCGTCGGCGGAACGAACGTCCCCTCCACCATCTCGGAGCTCTGCGCCAAGAAGGTGGTGACGGCCTTCACCGACGGAGACCGGGGCGGAGAGCTGATCGTAAAGGAGCTCCTCCAGGTCGCCGACATCGATTACGTCGCGAGGGCCCCCGAGGGGAAGTGCGTCGAGGAGATGACCCAGAAGGAGATCGTGAGAGCCCTCCGCCAGAAGATCCCCGTCGAGCAGGTCCTGGACTTCTACAAGATCAAGCCCCTCTCAAAGAAGCAGCGGCGTGAGACCACCACCAGGAGAAAGAGCCTCATCAGGGAGAGGCCGGTGAGGATCAGCAGGGGAGGAGATCGGACCGTTGAGGCTGCGCCCACCATCACAGTCCACGAGCCGGTGGAGGTGGATGAGGAGGAGTTCGAGCCTGAACCCGAGCCGGTCGTCGAGCAGGAGCCGGAGGCCACCAAGGATGCAGGCCAGTGGTTTGTGCCCCACCTTGAAGCTTTAAACGGCACCCTCTCCGCCCGCCTCTTCGATCGGAACCAGAACGTGGTCCGAGAGGTGGCCGTGAGGGATCTCGCCAAAGAGCTGAAGGAGTCGAACGGCGACGTGGCAGGAGTCATCTTCGACGGGGTCGTCACCCAGAGGATCCTGGACATAGCCGCGGACAAGAACCTGGAGTACCTGATCGGGGCAAAGCTGGGAAACATCGTCAAAAGCCCCCTCTGCGTCAAGGTGATGACGGGAGAGGCCTGAAGGGTCTCGACCTCCCCTCTCATCAGATTTCTCCTCCTATTTTGCCGCTCCTCTGGACAAATGCTTTGGGAGCGTGCATCCTTTTTATCTGATGCGGGCTCTAACCCTCGCCATCATGGAGTTCAAGCAATGTATAGTGATCCGCGAAGATCTGAAGCTCTCTTCCGGCAAGCTCGCGGTCCAGGTGGCCCACGCGGCGATCCTGGCCATGGAGCGGGCGGAAAAAAGGATCGTCAGGGACTGGAAGGAGGAGGGTCAGAGGAAGATCGTCCTCAAGGTCCCAGCCCTCCCGGATATCTTCAGGCTGAGGGAGGAGGCGGAGAGGGCAAATATCGCGTCCGCCATAGTCATCGACGCGGGGCTCACAGAGATCCCGCCCGGGACTGTGACCGCCCTGGGCCTCGGTCCCGCTCCGGCAGCCATCCTCGACAAGATCACAGGAAACCTGAAGCTAGTCTGAGGGGAGGAGGGAACCCTGCATGATGGAGGCATCGGAGTTTGATCGGGCCATCGGGATGGAGCTTTATGCCACCAGCTCCCTCGGATGCGGGGGACGGCTCCGCGTCGATTGCGAGGACTTCGTCGTCGAGGAGATCTACGGGGAGCATAACTACGAGGGCGGACGCTACCTGATCCTCGAGGTGGAGAAGAAAGACTGGGAGTCCCACCACCTGGTGAGGGACCTCTCGCGCCAGCTGAAGATCAGCCAGAAACGGTTCAGCTGGGCAGGGACCAAGGACAAGAACGCCGTCACTCGGCAGCGGATGAGCATAGCAAACCTGGACGAGGAGGAGCTCTCCCGGATAACCCTTCCCGACGTCAAGATCAAAGTCCTGGGGAGGTCCAACCGGGCCGTCGTCCTCGGCGACCTTCGCGGAAACCGGTTCTCCGTCCGGATCAGGGAGATCGACCTCGACCTCGCGGAGGCGGCCCGCCGCCTGGAGGCGGTCACCGAGGAGATTCGTCAACAAGGCGGCCTTCCCAACTACTTCGGGGTCCAGAGGTTCGGCGAGGTGAGGCCCGTGACCCACCTCGTCGGCGAGGCCCTGGTGAGGGGCGACCCAGAGATGGCGGTCATCACCTACGTCGCCCTCCCCTTCCCCGGCGAGCCCGATTCGACCAGGGCTGCGCGGTCGAGGCTTCTCGAAGGAAGGGATTTCGCAAAGGCTCTAAAGGAGTTTCCCCTCCGGCTCCGCTACGAGAGGGCGATGATGAGCCGCCTTGTGGAGGAGGAGGACTGGGCCTCATCCTTCAACGTCCTGGCACCGAACCTCAAGAGGCTCTTCGTCCACGCCTACCAGTCCCTCCTCTTCAACAAAATCCTATCAGAGAGGATGAGGTCCGGCCTCCCCCTCGATCGGGCGGTGGAGGGGGACGTCGTCTGCTTCTCGAAGGACGGCCTCCCCGATGTCGACAAGATCCAGGCAGTCGACGGCATGAACTTGGAGGCGGTCAACAGGCTGGCGGCGAGGGGGAGGGCCTTTGTGACCCTGCCCCTCTTCGGGTATCTGTCGGAGCTTGCGGCGGGGGTCCCCGGCGAGATCGAGAGTGCGGTCCTGGACGGAGAGGGGGTGACCCTCTCCGACTTCCGGGTGGAGGCGAACCCGAGCCTCGGGTCGCCCGGCGCCAGAAGGCCCGCCCTCCTCAGGGCGGACCCCGTCGTGGTTATGGAGGGGAGGGGATCGGCCCTCCTGAAGTTCGAGCTTCCGGCGGGCTCTTACGCCACCGTCGTCCTCCGGGAGTACATGAAGTCGGAAGAGGGCGAAGGGGCACCGAACTTTGGGGAATTCTGATATACAACGATGTCGTGATCAAGATTATCCTTCATCAATTCGAGGTGTTCATGAGTGCCAACTCTTGACGATCCCTATGCTGTCGTGTACAAACAGATCCACGCCGTATCAAGCCCCGACGGCGGGACTGTGGAGATCCTGGAGCGGTCCTCCTGCTACGGAGGGGGGGCCTGGTCCCTCCACCACTACTCGAAGGGGCCCCTCGTCATCAGCTCCCGGTCCCTCGGGGAGTGGTTCCGGTACCTGGTGAGGTCCGGGAAGGCGGACCTCGACCTCGCCTCATCTCGGAGGTCGGCGGGGATCGAGTCGGTGCTGGTCAGGGACTGCGAGGTGGAGATAACCTACGCGGGCCTCGGCGGCGGCGGGGTCGGGGCCACGGTCTCGCGGTCGAGGGCCGGCGACGTCCTCCGGGCCGCCGTCTCCGAGTCGGGCGGCGGCAAGGTGGGCAGAGGAACGATCGTCCTTCCCCGGAGGGAGAGGATCGTCATCGGGGTCGACGACACCGACTCCAAGACGGAAGGGGCGACGTGGTCTCTCGTCCACAACATCTCCAGCAAGGTGGACAGGCCCGAGGCGAGGTACGTCTCCCACGCCCTCGTCCAGCTCTTCCCCGTCCCCACCAAGACCCAGAACTGCGTATCGACGGTGGTGGAGTTCGCCGCCCTTCTGGGCAAGTCTGACGAAATGCTGGCGGACTTTAAAGACCTCCTGGAGCGGTACAGCGTCTCCGAGAACGCCGGGATGGCCGTCTATCGGGGGTTTGACCCTTCGCCCCTGATGGACTACTCCTTCCTTTGCAGGACCGAGCGGATTCCATACGAGCTGGCCGTCGAGACGGCGAAGAAGACCGGCACCGAGGTCGTCCTCGCCGGCCGGGGTCTCATCGGGGCTCTGGCGGCGATCCCCTTCTGCGCAAAGCCCCTGGAGTCGGTGAGGCCCCAGGTCTGAAGAGGCGGTTATTTGAAAGGCGGGCAGACGGCGCGAGATGAACTGAGAGAGGCTCTCTCTTACCTGGGGGTCGACCTCCGGATCTACGTTCCGGGCTACCCGATCACCGACGCCATCCCGGCCCTGGGAGAAGACGCCTCGATGGCGACAAACGAGAAGGTGGCGATGGAGGTGGCCCTGGGGGCCTCGGCAACGGGAAGAAGGTCCATCGTCCTGGTGAAGCATCTGGGGGTAAACCTCCTCGCCGACCCCCTCTCCATCGCTCCGACCACCACCATCGGGGCTGGGCTTGTGGTCCTGGCGGGCGAGGACGTGGGGCCGAAAGGGTCCCAGGCGGAGGCCGACGTTAGAAACTACGGCCCCCTCTGCGAGATCCCCCTTCTTGACCCTCGGGGCCCCGATCTTCTCCGCCAGGCCCTCGCCGAGGCCTTCGACCTCTCCGAGAGGATCAGGGGACCGGCGATGGTGAGGACCACCTTCGAGTTCGGTGAGGCCGGAGGGTCTGGACCGGCCTTGGCAAAAGATGAGGGGATGGAGAGGGCCGGGAAGAAGGGCGATGAAAGGTCTGGTGCCTTCGACCGCTCCATCTGGGACCTGACGGCGAAGGGGCGCCACATGAGGTACAGGGGCGATGTCCTGCCGCTCTTGATCTCCGCCTCCGCTCGATCCTCCCTCAACCTCCTGAGGGACGGAGAGGGGGACCTGGGGATCATAGCCTCGGGGAGGCCCGCAACCCTCGCCCTGGCCCTGAAGAGAAAGCTTCCCCTGCTGGTGGCGGGCTTCTCTCACCCCCTCCCCTGGGAGATGATCCGGGATTTCATCCGAAAACACGACGATATCCTGGTCGTCGAGGAGCCAACCCCCTTCATCGAGGCCCGGCTCCATCTCTGCAAAAAGGTCTTCGGGAAGATGACCGGCCACCTTCCCTGGGGGAGGATGGAGGCGGAAGATCTGGAGGGTGCCCTGGAGCTGATCGCCGCAGGCAGCAGGCCGGGGCCGGGCCCCTCCCCCCAGAGGTTTATTGATCGGCTCGAATCCAAAAACGTCTGCGACGACTGCCCCTTCTGGCCGGTCTACGAGGCGGTCCGGGACCTCTCGGTCCCCGTGGCGGGAGACGCGGGCTGCAGCATCCGGGCGGTGAGGCCGCCCCTGGATGCTGTGGACGTCGTCTACGGCCTCGGCTCGTCGGTGGCCGTCGCCTCCGGCTTCGGCAGAAAGGGGGTCGCCCTGGTCGGCGACTACGCCCTCGCCCACTCCGGCCTTTTGGGGCTCATCGACGCCGTGAATAACAATAGAGAGGTTCTGGTCATCCTCCTCAACAACGGCGTTGCGGCGATGACCGGAGGCCAGGTCGTCACCGACATAACCCCGATCCTGGAAGCGATCGTCCCCTCCTTGCGGACCATCGACCTTCCCGCCGGCCGGGACTCTATCGAGGAAATCCTGATCGAAGAGCTGAAAAGGCCCGGGGTCTCCCTGGTGGCGGCGCGAGGGATCTGCCCGCGATACGAATCCGCCCCCTGATCTTTCGATGCCGAAAAATTCCAGACGACCGTCGGCCTTCACATCTCGCCGAGTTTGAGGCTCCTCAGAGAACGATCTCTGTCCCGACAGAGTTTTCGACGAACCGGTCGGGAAACTCCGCCGCCAGAGCCGAGGCGGCGGCAAAGCCGGTGCAGTGAGATGGGGCGAGAATCTCGAGGTCGAGGGACCGGAGCGCCGCCATCGTCTTTTTGAGCTTATCCTCCCCGCCGAAGCCGAGATGGGTTCCCCCGGCAACGCCAAGAATGGTGTCGACGCCCGTCACCTTTCTCGCGTGGACCAGGGTGTTTATCATCCCCGCATGGGCGCACCCCAGGAGGACGAATAGGCCCCTTTCAAGGACCAGGACCAGGGCCTGGTCGTCGAGGAGGGGATCGATAACCAGCTCCCCCTCCTCCGAGAGGACCACCAGATCTTCGTTCTCCCCCTCGAACTCGACGACCCTCGGGACCTCTCCCGTCAGCCAGAGGCCGGGGAAGATCTCTCGCGCCCTCCTCGACAGATCGAATTGGGCTCCCACCTCCTCCAGATCCTCTCTTCGAAAGGGGATCCCGATCTGCCTCAGGGCACCGCCCCTCCGAGAGTACCGGGAGACGAAGACGTCAGGATGGGCGCGTACGGGAACGGGGCCGGTTCGTTTGAGAAGGCTCAAAAGGCCTCCGGTGTGGTCGTAATGGCCGTGGCTGAGGGCGATGGGGACGCCCAAAAGGTCGATCCCCAGGACGGAGGCGTTGTGGACGGCGGTGGTGGTCTGGCCCGCATCGAATATCAGCCGGTGGCCACAGAGCTCCAGATAGGCAGAAAAGCCGTGCTCTGCCAGGACCTCCCTTCTCAGCCCCGCCGAGTTCTCGGTGAGGGTGACGAGCTTCATCTCCGGTTTCAACTTACAGCTTCCTTCTTTTTCAAATCGTCCTCATTTTACATCTCAACTTTTCCAGAAGTCGGGTATCAGCATCACCAGGACCGTCAGGATCTCAAGCCTCCCTATCCACATGCAGACGACAAGGACGAGCTTGCCAAGGCCCGGAACCTCTGAGTAGTTGTTCGTCGGGCCGAAGCGGTTGAAGCCGGGGCCGACGTTGCCCAGGGTCGTGGCCACGGCGGAGGCGGCGCTGACCATGTCGATTTTGCCGACGTTGCCCGACCCAAAGGAGAACTCGTCCCCCGTCCTGGAATAGACCTCCGAGAGGTTCAGGAGCCTTCTGTCCACCTCTATCCTCTTTGTG
>CAZHAO010000005.1:0-20432 GCA_964530375.1 uncultured Methanotrichaceae archaeon | reverse complement strand
TATTTTCATCGAAACAATCGCCTGCCGGCATTTTCATGATCTCAGCTCGGGATGCTGATCGTAAGCTCGGCCTGATGAACAAAAAAAGCTCGGGTGGGATCATCCCGCCTTCTTTACCCCACCTTTATATCCTCTTTTGCAGACCAGAGGCCGTGGACGTTGCAGTACTCCAGGGCCATGATCGTGCCCGACTTGGATAGCCTCACCTTCAGCTTCGCCTCGGGCTCTGAGCTGACGGGGGCGAATTCCATCCTTGCCAGCATGATGGGGTTGAAGGCCCTCCCGTCCTCCCGGAAGTAGACCTCGATCCACCTGATGGAGTGCTCCGCCTTGTTGGGGTGGTTTTGGACCGAGACCTTCAGCTCGAAGACTTCTTCTGCCTTTACCGCCTTTGGCGCCTCGATCCTGGGGGTGTGGCTCTCCCTCTTTCCCAGAGCCTCGCCAGCGGCCGCATCGAAGGTGTTTATCATCTCGCCCAGATGTTTATTCTCTCCGGCCATTTATATCACCTGACCGGATAGAGGTCTTCAAACCATTAAAATGTTTTGGTATAAAGAATTTTAGATGAGTCATGGGTTGAGCCTCCAGATAGCAAAGTTCAGAACCGCAGCAAAGCTCACCCATATTAGGTAAGGAAGGAGGAGGGCTCCCGCAGCCCTCGATATAGTTCGGAACTTGGAGACGGTCAGGGCGATGAGAGCCCAGAGGAGGACGATGACGACGAGCCCCGCCAGAGGGGAGCGGAGGCCGAAGAAGGCAGCCGACCAGGATACGTTCGCTGCGAGCTGGACGGCGAAGACCGCCAGGGCGGCCTTGATCCTGGGATCGGTCATCCCCTCCCGCCAGATCAGGTAGGCGGATATCCCCATCAGGGTGTAAAGGGCGGTCCAGACCGGTCCGAATGCCCAGTCGGGCGGGGCGAAGAAGGGCCTCGCCAACGAGGCGTACCAGGTGGGCACGTTCGGCGCAGTGAAGATCGACCCGAGGAGGGCCGCGAGGTAGCAGGCTCCAAGGGATGCTGCCAGCTTGAGGAAGTCCGTCCGTCTCATTTTATCACCTCATTCCAATGGGCGAAGTCATGGAGCTGAACCTGCCGATACGATCCTCAACAGATCAAACGGCGGCTCGGGATCGTTCTGAGGGACGTCTCTCCTCGGTTCTGCCTGAGGCGTCATCTCCAGGACCAGATGATAGTCGCCCCGGATCGTGCCGTCCTCCATGGATAGAACGCCCTCGCCGTCCCAGAGGCGGTCTCGCCGTTCCGTCTCGATCGAGAGGTGGCCGACGACCTCTCTCCCTCCGGCGGTCCTCTTCACCACCTCCGCCTCCAGCGCCGAGCCCTCATCCCCGCGAGAGATCTCGATCTCGCCGAGGAGGTAAGGCCTATCTGCGAGGAGGATCTGGCCCCTGTAGTCGGACCCTTCTCCCCCGCCCTCGAAGGCGAGAGACGGATCGATCTCTGCCAGGTCGTCGAAGAGCTTTTCGGCATGAGACGGCCGGGTGGCCCTCGACCTCTCGACCATCAGGGTGAGGAGAAGGTCTGCCGTGGAGTTCGAGGCGACCCCGGTTCCGGCCAAGACCAGGCCCAGATCCGCGAGAGCCGGACCCACCGGCACCTTGGGCGGATACTCGCCCTCCTCCAGGAGGGAGAAGAGCTGATCGCCTGGAGAGGCGGCAGCGGCAAATCCGGCGATGACCGTCGTCAGAGAGAGGATAGCCGCAAGAGATGTCCAGAGCTTCATTCAGCCGCCCACCCAAGACGAGCCGGATCGGCCCGTCTTTTCAGATAGTTTCCATTTCCATCCTATAAACAACCTTTGCGAATTTGATCTGGACATAAAGTCGAACTACCGAAACTTTGTTCTCATCTTCCTGTCTATACCTCATCGATGACCACATCACAAGAGGATGAGAAGAAGAGGAACATATACCTCCTCGGCCTTGTGAGCCTCTTAAACGACGCCAGCAGCGAGATGATCCAGCCGATACTGCCCCTCTTCATCGCTTCTTTGGGCGCCGGAGGCGTCGCCGTCGGCCTGATCGGCGGCCTTTCCGACGGCCTCCCCAGCCTCCTCAAGGTCCTATCCGGCCTCTGGTCGGATCGGCTCAAAAGAAGAAAGCCCCTCGTCGCGGCGGGCTACGGCATCTCCGCCGTCGGAAAGCTCCTCCTCGCAGTCGCTTCGACCTGGCAGCAGGTCTTCGTCCTCAAGACGATCGAGCGGTCCGGCAAGGGGGTCAGGTCTGCGCCCCGGGACGCCATCATCGCCGAGTCAGCGCCCCGGGAGGGGCGGGGGAGGGGCTTTGGCATCCACCGGGCCCTCGACTCCCTGGGCGCGGTTATCGGATCGATCCTCGCCTACCTCCTCTGGCAGGGAGGGATGGAGTTCAGAACGATCTTCGTCGTGGCCGGGATCGTCGCCTTCGTCGCCCTCATCCCCCTCATCCCCGTCAGGGAACGGGACAGGTCCACGACATCCTCTCTTCGGCCGGGCCTATCGGCCCTATCGCCAGACCTTCTTTCCTTCGTCCTCATCGCCTCCCTCTTCTCTCTCGCAAACTTCAGCTACATGTTCTTCATCCTGAGGGCCACGGACTTCTTCTCCGGGAGGATGGCCGTCGGCGCGCCCCTCCTCCTCTACGTCCTCTTCAATTTGGTCTACACCCTCCTTTCGATCCCGAGCGGGTCCTGGTCGGACAGGGTCGGAAGAAAGAAGGTCCTATCCATCGGCTATGCCCTCTTCGCCATCGTATCCCTCGGCTTCGCCCTCGTCTCCTCGGCTCCGGGGCTGGTCCTGCTGTTCGCACTATACGGCATGGTCTTCGCCATCGTAGACGGCGCAGAGCGAGCCTTCGTCTCAGATCTGTGCCACGCAGACGTCAGGGGGACGGGCCTGGGGGTCTACTACGGCGCCGTCGGCTTATCCGCCATCAGCTCGGGGGTTTTTGCGGGATTTCTCTGGCAGTATTTGAACCCCCAGGCGACCTTCCTCTTCGGGGCATCGGCGGCGCTCGCGGCCTCGATCTTCCTCTTCAAGATGCGAAAACCGGCGGCGATCTCCTGAATAATGAGCCTTAAGAAGTCAAGCCTGATGGGAAAGCGGAGAAGACGAAAGAGATTCCAAAAAGGTCACTTGCCCAGGATCTTTCTGAGAAATCCGCCGCCGGCCTCCTTCTTCTCTTTCGGTCCGGCATCCGGCATCCCTCCGGCCGAGGAGCCGGTCGGTTTGGCACCCTTATCGCCCCTCCCTCCGACCGCTGCCCTCGCCCTCTCGCCGACGATGGGGGTGCTGATCCCGCCGTGCCTGCTCTTCCTCGGCCTGATCTTGACGGTGACGGGGTGCTCGATCTCGCTGCTCACCAGCATCGCCGTCCCCGGCGGGAGCCTCTTTATATCCTCCTCCAGCTCCGAGCTCATCCCCTCGATCCCCTTGCTGAGGGCTCGGAGGTCGTTGGGGTTTGTGACCCGGAGGATGATCTGGGTGTTGCACTGGGATATGACGTTTTTATCGACCCTGGCGGGCCTCTGGCTGATGACGAGAAGGCCGAGGCCGAACTTCCTCCCCTCGGCGGCTATGGTCCTAATGACGGAGGTGCTGGCGGCCTTTCCGCTTCCCCTCTCAGGGATGTAGTTATGGGCCTCCTCCACCACCACCATGCCGGGGTTGACGAGGTTCCTCTTCCTCGCCTCGAACAGGTCCGATAGAAGCTTTGCGACGATCATCCCCTGGAGGTCCGGGGGAACGCCGGTCATCTCGATGATGGAGGCCTTCCCCCTCTGGAGGAGGTCGCCGAGGTTCGTGGGCCTCCCCGAAAATATGCCCAGCTCCGCCAGGGCCTCGAGATGGCCGACGAGCCCCCACTTCGCCTTGCTCGTGTCCTTCTCGGCCTGGGCGATCACGTCCTCCAGCTCGTAGTCTCCGCCGTCGGAGGCTAGGATCTTTATCGCCTCGTAGAGAACCCCTTTCTGGCTGTTGGTCACGTCCTCGGGGAGCATCGCCGAGATCTCCCGGGCGGTCATGTTCTTGCCGTTGAACCGGAAGAAGCGATCGGCGTGGGAGGAGGACGTGTCGCTGGCGGGAGAGTAGACGGTGACGTCGTAGCCTCTCGGGGTCACGTCATACCTGGCGAACTCCCCCTTGGTGTTCTTCTGCTTCATCGATGCGTACTCGCCGTGGGGATCGATGATCAGAAGGGCCACCCCCTTCTCCAGCAGCTCCTCCAGGACCACCGCCGCGGTATAGGACTTTCCGCTCCCGGTCTTGGCGAGGATGCTGCAGTGCTTCTGGACGAAGGAGTCGGCGTCGAGCTTAACCTTCAGGTCGTGCCCTTCGAGGAGGCCGATGTAGAGGTTTCCCTTCGAGAGGCCCAGGGCCATCTCGATGAGGGGACCGTCGGCCCTAAAGACAGGGTCTCCTGGCCGGGGAGGGTTTGTCGGCATGGCGAGCCTCCCGCCCGAGGCGACCCCGATCACCCGGGCGAGGCCCAAGACCCGCTCTTTAGCCTCGAGTTTCTCCTCGTCGATGGTGCTGATGCTGTAGGCGACGTTGGACCGGATGACCTCCACCACCTGGGCGAAGATCCAGTCCTTTGAGCCCTCTCTCACCTTGACGTAGCTTCCTCTGCTCGCCTCGTCCGCCATCAGGAACTTGAACTCGTGGGCGCTCGTCTCCCCCACGATGATTCCGATCTCGTCTCCCAGATTACCACCACGTTTCAAGGAGGCAGAGCCCTCGCAAAACTGCGAACGACTCGAGTCCCAACTCCAGCTTTTCGCCCACTCCCCAAGAGCTTAACGGTACCTGTAGCGATATCGATCTTTCAGCATCCCCCCGTAGGCGAGGCCCGCGAGAAGGCCCGTTATGTGGGCCATGTGGGCTATGCTGTCCGCAGTCCCCATCATGGCGAAGTCGAGGACCGCAAAGAGGACCACCGCCGCCCTTATGCTGAGGGGTATGACGAAGAAGAGGAGGACCCTGATCTCCGGGGCGATGACGGCAAGACAGCCCATGACGCCGTAGAGGGCGCCGCTCGCCCCCATCATGTAGCCGGCGGGCACCACCGCCATCTGGCCGATGGCTGCAACAAGCCCCGAGATGATGAAGATCTGGAGAAACCTCGACTCGCCGACCCTCCGCTCCAGCTCCGTTCCGAAGAAGAATAGGAAGAGCATGTTGAAGAAGAGGTGCTCCATGTTCGCGTGAACGAAGATGTGGGTGACGAGGGTCCAGGGCCTGCTGGCGACGAAGGCGGGGTTTAAGGCCAGGTAGTTGAAGGCGAAGGCGGGGGCTGCGACCCTCACGAAGAATAGGAGAACGCAGATGACCAGAATCATGCCAGAATACGTCAGAGGGAGCCTGAAACCGCCCCTTGGAGAAAAACGATCGTCGTCCCAGGGATCCGGATCGTTCCAGCGATCTTCGCGGCCGCCGCCTCTCTGTACCCCGGCACCAAGCAACAGACGTCCGGCCTCGATTCGTCCCGACCTCCCGAAGGATCCTCTCAAATCGATCTCACCTCTGATTTCAGCCCTTTCCTCTGGAAGAGGCCCTACAAATAGATGCTGGCGGCCCTGATCACTCCACAACGTACTCTCCGTCCCGCAGGACGATGACGTAGTCGGCGGAGTTCTTAAGAGCGACGGAGAATCCGGGCTCCGCCCCGAAGATTATCGTCTCTTTTCCGTGCTCCATCGCCTTCAGAAGGACGGGCTTGAAGTCGGCGTCCCTGGTGACCAGGGCGATGGTGTCTATGATGGGGCTGTAGATCATATCTATCGCCTCCACCGCCAGCTTCACGTCGACGTCGCTCGTGCAGATCACAGGCTCAAACCCCTGGTTCTCCACAGCCTCCACCAGCTTCTCGGAGGCGTACTGGTTGAGGAAGACCCGGCCCACCTTGATGTCGCCGTAATCCTTCAGGATGTCTCTGATCTCCTCAAGGTCGATCTGGAACTCTTTTCGGAGCATGTTGGGCCCGTCCACCAAGAGGCCGATCTTCTTCCTCCCCTTCTCCTTCTTGGAGCCCAGATACTTCATGATGTGTTCGAAGCGTATCGGCATCAGATCACTGGTCCATCTCTCGTACACAGTGGTGTTCGCGTCGATCTGATATAATTTTCCATCTCATCTCGGCGAGGGAGGGCATAAGATCAAGTCAGAAGGTCAGATTCTGAGGCGGTAGCTTAGAGAGAAGAAAGTCAGGGATAAGGCAAAGGAGCGGGATAGAGGTTCCCCCTCAGAGGTTGAATATCCTTTTGGCGTTTGCAGTGGTGGCTTTTGCCACCTCTTCAGGCGGAAGGCCCTTGATTTTGGCGATCAGGTGAAGGGCTTCAAGAACGTACGCCGGCTCGTTTCTCCCCTTTCTCGGAGAGAGGAAGGGGCTGTCGGTCTCGATTAAAAGGAGGTCCAGGGGGACCTGTCTTGCCAGAACCTGGTGCTGGGCGGACCTGCAGACGACGGTGGCGAGGGATATGTAAAAGCCCCGGTCGACGGCCTCTCTCATCGTCCCTGCCGTCCCGCTGTAGCAGTGAAATACGACCTTGTTGAGGTCTTTGACCATATCGAAGGCCTCGTCCTCGGCGAGGCGGGCGTGGATCACCTGGGGCAGGTCCAGCTCCTCCGCGAGGCCGACCACCTTTCGAAATACATCTCGCTGTCGGTCTCTTCCTTTCTGGTCGGGGCATCGGTAGTAATCGAGGCCCGCCTCCCCGACGCCGACGATCTCCTCGGCGTGAGATCGGATCTGGTCGAGGGTGGCCTCCACCTCCTCGTCAGTCGTCTCGGAAAGGCCGTTGGGGTTGAGGCCGAGGGTAGCGAAGATGAAATCGTACTTCCGGGCCAGATCGAGGCTCTTCCTGTTGGTCTTGAGATCGATCCCGGAGTTGATCATCGTCGTCACCCCGGCCTTCAAGGCTCTCTGGATCACCTCGTCTCTGTCCTTGTTGAAGTTCTTGAAGTCGAGGTGACAGTGGGTGTCTATCACCTCGAATTTTGCTCCGCTCAACTTGCTTTTTCCTCCAAAAGCATCAGTCTATTAATGGCGTTGATCAGCGCCTCCACCGAGGCCATCACGATGTCCTCTCGCGCGGACCGGGCCGTCACCTTCCTTCCGAGGCGGGCGTTCTCGACGCCGATCACCACCTCGGCGAGGGCGTCGGACCCTCCGGTTATCGCCTCGATCCGAAAGTCGCTGATCTTGACGGCGGTCTCGTCCCCGAGGATCCCCCGGACAGCGTTCAGGGCGGCGTCCACGGGACCGACGCCGATGTCGGCGAGGACCCGTTCTTCGCCCCGGACGACGGCCCTGACAGTGGCCGTCGAGGTGAGGGTGTTTCCTGTCATCACCGCCAGCTCCTTCAGGATGACGGCCTGCTTCTCCTTGGCCAGCTCTCCGATGACCACCTCGGCGATCGTCATGAGGTCGGCGTTCGTCACGCTCTTTCCCTTGTCTCCCAGGTCTTTGACCCTCTCCAGGATCTCCTGGAGCTGGCTCTCGTTGGGTCCGTACCCCATCTCCTCGAGGGACTGCTTGACGGCGTGCCTTCCCGTATGCTTCCCCAGGACGATCCGCCTCTTGTGACCCACCATCTCCGGCGTCATGATGCCCGGCTCGAAGGTGTCGGACCTCTCCAGGACGCCGTGGCTGTGGATCCCGCTCTCGTGGGCGAAGGCGTTCTCGCCGACGATGGGAGCTGTCCGAGAGATCCTCACCTCCGAGAGCCTCTCGACGAGCTTTGCGGTCTCGAAGAGGTAGGGGGTATTGATGGAGGTCTGTGCCCCGTACATCGAGTGGAGGCACATCACCGTCTCGGCGAGGTTCGCGTTTCCAGCCCTTTCGCCGAGGCCGTTCGCCGCCACCTGGACCTCTCTCGCCCCCGCCTCGAAGGCGGCGAGGCTGTTGGCGACGGCGAGGCCGAAGTCGTTGTGGCAGTGGACGTCGACGACCATGTTTTTTGTGGAGCTGCAGATCTCCTTCACCAGGTTGTAGAAGGTCGTCGGGATCGCGACTCCGACGGTGTCGGGGATGTTGATGATGTCGCACCCCGCCCCCTCCACCGCCCCGAAGATCTCCTTCAGGAACGGGAGGGGGGTCCGGGTGGCGTCCATCGCCGAGAAGAGGCAGATCCTCCCATGGTCCTTGACGCGCTCGACCGCCTCAACCGACTGCTCGACGATCTCTTTGCGGCTCTTTTTGATGGTGTGCTGGATCTGGATCTCCGAGGTCGAGACGAAGACGTGGACCATGTCCACGTCGGCGTCGAGGGAGGCGTCGATGTCCTTTTGTATGATCCGCGAGAGGCCGCAAACGGAGGCTTCAAGCCCCTCGTTCGCGATCATCCTGACAGCCTCAAAATCGCCCCGAGAGGATATCGGAAAACCTGCCTCGATGACGTTCACACCGAGCTTGTCGAGCTGCCGGGCGATGGCGATCTTCTCCTCCGGGGTCAGGGAGACGCCGGGGGTCTGTTCACCATCCCGGAGGGTGGTGTCGAAGATCCGAACTTTTTCTCCACGCAGCGCTTCGAGATTATAGAAAACGATCCCACGCAGATTGCTCTTGCGTCATGAGCCCTCCGTTGATGCCTCGCCCTATAAAACTTTTCGCCAGAAATGAGGGGTCTCGCCCACCCCGGCGGGGCGGGCGACGGATCTCCGGGACAGGTCCGCCGGCCTCACACGATCTCGAAAACGGTAATTTCAGCTCTGATGATGGGGCTTTTTTATGCCGAGGATCGGGTCACTCGGCGGGCGCCTCTTCTGTTGACGCCTCCGACCCTTCGCCCTCTCCCGCCTCCTCGGAGTTGGAGGGAGGAGATACCAGCTGCGATGTGACGGTGGGGGCGGCCTTGTGGCTCTCGATGTACCTGACCTCGTTGAGGTCGAGGAGCCTCATCGCCATCTCGGCGACGCCCCGCCTGATCATCGGCCACTCCTTGTAGTAGCTCATCTCCCAGGGGGACTCGATCTCGGCGACGTCGTCATCTAAAATTTCGGCCTTGAGTTCGATCTTGGCGAAGATCCTGATCAGGCTCTCCAGCTTCTCCTGCCGATCCTCGATCCTATCGAGGATGGTGTAGTCGAACTTGACGGTCTTGTCGGCCAGGACGTGGTTGTAGTCGATCCTCGCCTTCCTCCCGATGATCCGGGTGAGGGTCCCCATCTTGCCGTCTACGGAGACCCGCATCCCTATCTCGGGTTTCTCCTTCTTGAACTTGGTAAGGGGTATCAGCTCGACGTTCTCGGGGTCGCGAACGCCGTAGGCCTCCTCGGGGGGGACCTCCACGCTTCCGGAGCTTCCGACCTCCTTTCCGATCAGCTCGTCGTTGAACCCCGCCACCACGTCTCCGGACCCGACCACGATCAGGGCGGGACCGTACTCGACCCCGTCCTCGTAGATGTCGCTCTTCATGGCCACATCCCGGTTCGTGGTGGATATCACCCGGCCGTCGACGCTCTCGGTGTAGTCTACCTTGATGAAATTGCCATCTTTTACTGTCATCTTGAACTCCGTCCTTGGAAGGATAACTAGCTCTGCAGCCTTTTCGCTTCTATATTAAGTAGTCTGCTATATTCTCGGTGATCGGCTGCTCGCAGTAGACGCACCTCAGAACCACCGGGTTTTTGCTCTTGACCAACAGCTGGGACTTGATCGGCTCGTTGGTGTTGGATATGCAGGAGGGGTTTGGACACCTCAAGACCCCCACGATCAGGTCCGGCATGTCGACGGTATACTTCTCGACCACCCGGCGGTCTCTGATGATGTTGATCGTCGCCCCGGGGGCGATGAGAGAGATCTTGTTCACCTCCTCCTCTTCCAGCTCTCGATCCTCCACCTTGACGATGTCCTTTTTGCCAGACCTTTTGCTGGAGACGTTCATCAGGACGCTTATCGTCGCCTCGGTCGTCCTGTCGATCCCCAGGATCTTGAGGACTTTGAGGGCCTGGCCCGCGGGGATGTGGTCGATGACCGTCCCGTTCCTGATGGGCGTGACCCTCAGCTCCATATCGGCTTCTCTCAACGCGGATCCCCCATCAGCATTTTTAGAAGGGCCATCCTCACGGGGACGCCGTAGAAGGACTGCTTGAAGTATAGGGCGTGGCGGGTCTCGTCCACCTCGGGCGCAATCTCGTCCACCCTCGGGAGCGGGTGCATGATTATGAGCCCCTCTCGGACCCCTTCCAGGCTCTCGGGGGAGATCCTGTAGCTTTTGGCCACCTTCTGATACTCGTAGGGGTCCGGGAACCTCTCTCTCTGAATACGGGTGACGTAGAGGACGTCCACGTCACCGATCACCGAGTCCAGATCGTGGGTCTCGCGAACCTTCGTCCCCTTCCCCGCCAGGTCCGCCTTAATCGGCGCTGGCATCTCCAGGGTCGGTGGGGAGACGAGGGTTATGTCCGCCCCGTAGAGGGCGAGGGCGTAGGCGAGGGAGTGGACCGTTCTTCCGTACTTCAGGTCGCCGACGAGGGCGATCTTGAGGTCGTCGAGGCTGCTCTCCTTTCTGATGGTGTAGAGGTCGAGGAGGGTCTGGGTGGGGTGGTGGCCAGCGCCGTCGCCGGCGTTCAAAACCGGGACCGGAGAGAACTGGGAGGCGAGGCGGGCCGACCCCTCCTTGGGGTGGCGGATGACCAGGGCGTCGGCGTAGGCCCCGATCACCCGGATGGTGTCGGCCAAGGACTCGCCCTTGGCGATGGCAGACCCCTCGGCGGGGCCGAGGCTGAGGGTCTTGCCGCCGAGGCGCATCATCGCCGTCTCGAAGGAGAGACGAGTTCGGGTGCTCGGCTCGAAGAAGAGGAGGGCCAGGATCTTTCCGGAGAGGGCATCGCACCTCCCGCCCCGGGCGTAGGGCTCCAGGGACTCGGCCAAGTCGAGGACGGAGTCGATCTCGTTGCGCGAGAACTCCCGCATCGAGAGGACGTGCCTCTTTCCGAACATGTTCCGACCTTCCGCTCCTTTTGGATATAACGCTTCTGGATCAGAAGAACTTTGAGGCGAGGGTCGATCTCGTCTCGCAAACCTCGGCGACGGAACAGCGGTCGCAGGGGGCCTCCCGCGGCCGGTCGGGAAGCTTTCCGCCGTTGATCAGCCTCACCCGGTCCCTGATCCGCAGGACGCGCCTGCGGTCGGAGGATCTGATCTCCACCTCCCGGACATCGCCCGTCCGAGGATACTCGACGATACCGCGATCGACCCTCCTCTTCGATTCATCTTCGAGGAGGATGGCGTACCCCGCGAGGCGGAGCCGATCGGACCGCCAGACCCCCGTCTCCGGGGGGCTGTCCGTCTTTATTATCGAGGGGATAACGGCTCGATCTTTCGGCCCACCGTCTCCGGCTCTTGTCACAACCCGATCGACCCTTCCGGAGAGGCCGAGCCGATCGGACCGGAGGTCCACCTCCACCTCGCTGGGGATCAAAAGCTCGATCTTCGGCGAGAGCTTCGATGCGATCTCGGGCAGGGCCTCGCGTATATCCCCCGCAGCGGCCCGGAGGTCGTGTTGGTTGACATCTTTCCCGCAGATGACGGGAAGCTCGGCCTCGGCCCGATCGAGGGCCTCCCGGAGCCAGGCCAAAAGGTCGATCCCTCCCTTGGGCTCGAACTCGGATAAGGATAAGGCCATCTCCTTCAGGAGGAGATTTTTTGGGCTTTCGGCCTCCGGCAAGACCGATCGGCCCATCGCCTGAAAGTAGACGAGCCTTGGGCAGCGGAGGTATAGGGAGATATCGGATATTCTCACCGGCGACATGGTAGGATGTGTGACGATCCATATTTAAAAAGATATTGAATGTTCACGAAAGCATCGGCATCCACTCTTCATGGAGATATTTATATAATGTAGATAAGAGGTTGAAAAACTCGCCCTCTCTTTTTGCCCGAGGACTTCTGGTCTTTGGATTACACCCGAAAACCTTCATATAATTTGGACTAGAATTATCAAGCCAACTGGGGGTTATCATGCTCAATCACTTCAATGGCAGGCGAGCCTTTGGACTCTGGTTTTCGATCGCGATCGCACTAATTTTGATAGCTGAGCTATTCTTGGGAGGTGGTGCGGCCTTGGCAGAAGATGCATCGAGGTACAAGCTTCCTTTATCGACGGAAGATATCGACAATTTTGAAGATTTCAACTCCAAGTTGCCCCTCGGCGAGGATTCCCTCGAACGGCTGGAGAAGAACGGGTTTGTGGTGATGAAGGACCCCTTCTCCCCTAACCGGGAGGATATCACGGCGCCTTACAGGATCCTCAAGAACTTTGAGGTTCCGATCTTCGTATCCTCCGACTCCCTCCTCCACGTCTACCACATCCAGTTCGATGAGACCTTGAGGGAGATCGAGGAGGAGCACTTCTACGGCGACCTCTGGACGATCAGCGAGATGATGCTGGCGAAGTCCGAGGCCGACTACGAGGCCTCTTCGGGCGAGGCGAAGGAGGCGGCGAAGATGAACGTCGCCTTCTTCTCGACGGCTCTCTGCCTCCTCGCCCCAAAAGAAGACCAGCTCTGCCCCGGAAGCGGCCGGGAGTGCGACGAGAGGAGCTTCGAGGGGGCCTACCCCTACTTCACGCCCGAGGAGCTCGAGGAGAGGAGCTTTCTCGTCCCCTCCCTCGTGAAGGAGGAGGTCGATGGAGAGCTCGCCCTGATCGAGGCCCAGGCCGGGTTTGAAAAGTCGCCGATATTCGGCCGCGATGAGGACTATTCCCAGTACCGGCCCCGGGGCCACTACACCCGATCCGAGCGGCTCAAGAACTACTTCAAGGCGATGATCTGGTACGGAAGGATGGGCTTCCTCCTTAAGGGCTGCGACGGCGACTGCATCGTCTCCGAGGAGGAGGCACGGATCCAGACCCGTGCCGCGAGCATGATAGCCGAAGATCTCCTCACCGATCCCGACTCGAAGGAGCTTTGGGAGAGGATCTACAACGTCACCTCCTTCTACGTCGGAAGCTCCGACGACCTCGGGCCCTACGAGTACATCGACGCCATCGACGCCCTCTCCGGGGAAAAGGTCCGGGCTCGGGACCTCTCAGACTCGGACCTAGCCCTCCTGAAGAGAGAGCTCGCAGGAGAGAGGTCGCCCCGGATCTACGGCGGGACTGGGATCGACTCTCCCGCCTGCGCTGTGGAGCCGCCCCTCTCGCCGGAGCAGGCCGACCTCTGCCTGGCGGCGACGGCTGGGCTTCGGTTCATGGGCCAGAGGTTCGTCCCCGACTCCTACATATTTCAGAGCCTGGTGATCCCCAAAGTCGGCGGATATTCCGGCGAGGGCGAGGCCTTCACCCTCGGGCCCTACGGCCGCCACTTCCCGCGGGGCCTGGACTTGATGGCGATTTTGGGATCGGGGCGGGCCGACGATATTCTGAAAGCATTGAACGACTCGAACTACCAGAACTACTCTTCTCAGAGGGAAAAGCTCGGAGAGGAGTTTGGTTCCTTCGACGCGGAGGACTGGCAGAAGAACCTCTACTGGTCGTGGCTTTACGCCTTAAAGCCCCTCTTAGAGGCCCCCGGTCCAGATAGTTCCGCCTTCATGGAGACGACGGCCTGGCAGGACAAGGAGCTGACGACGGCCCTCGCCTCCTGGGCAGAGCTCCGCCACGACACGATCCTCTACGCAAAGCAGAGCTACGCCTTGAGGGCCATCGCCCCTCCCCCCGAGGAGCCGATGCCCGCGACAGGATACGTCGAGCCTGTCCCCGAGGTTTACGGAAGGCTCCTCGACCTCGCCCGGATGAACCGGCTGGGGCTCGACGAGGCCGATCTGCTCAACGACGCATCCCGGAGCCGCCTTGAGAGCTTCGAGACGATCCTATCGAGGCTGGAGGAGATATCGACGAAAGAGCTGGAGGGCCGGGAGCTGACGGAGGAGGACGTCAAGTTCGTCAACGACTTCGGCGAGAGGCTGAACGGGGCTATGGAGGGGGTCGACGATAAGTCGAAGAAGACGACGATCGTCGCCGACGTCCACACCGATCCGAATACGGGGATGGTACTGGAGGAGGGGGTGGGCTGCGTCAGGCTCGTCGCCGTCGCCTACGACCTGCCCGACGGCAGGGTCCTTTTGGCCGCGGGGCCCGTCTTCAGCTACTACGAGTTCCAGCAGCCGATGGACGACAGGCTCACCGACGAGGCCTGGCGCGAGATGCTGGCGGCCTCGCCCCCCGCAGAGCCGGAGTGGACTGCCAGCTTCGCCGACTGGCTGCCATATTCGGTCCTGAAGGCCCCAGAGGGTGAGAAAGGAGTTGCCGGGGCTGAAGAGGGCGAAGAGAAGGTCGAAGAAGGAGAGGTCGAATCAGGCCAAACCGCCGAGATCCGGCTTGAGGACTTCGAGGTGAGGATCGTCTGGAACCTCGATAAGGGATGGTACGCCGACTGCAGCATCACCCTCAGCAACGCCGGCGACGTCGAGGGAACCGCCAACGTCATCCTGGAAGATGGCGACGGAAAGCTCCTCAAAGAGATGGCGATCCTGGTACCGCCAAAGAGCAGCGTCACCGAGGAGGCCGAGGTCGACATCTCCGGAAGCTGTCGAGAGGTGAGCTCGAAACTGGTTTAGGCCTGAGAGGGTCGAGGGGTAGGGGCTGAAGCGCAGCCATCAGAGGTAGGCAGGAGGGGGACCCTCGCAGAAGGCTCGATCTTCTCCGATGAAGGGCGGAAGGATGGAACCGGGGTTTCAGTCGTCGAAATAGTTCAGTATCGCGGGCAGAAGCTCCCCCCTCTCCACCAGACTCATCGCCACGCGACGGAACTTCTGGTAGTTCTCTCTATCCGCATCGGAGGAGAGGTCTGGCCTCTCGCCGACCTGGAGGAGGAATATGAAGCCCCGGAGGGCCCTGTTGTACTCCGAGATCCTCTCCAGCTCCTCATCGGAGGCGCCGTCCCTCCTCTTGTGGACGATGTGGTCGTCGGCCGCGTACCCCTCCCTGAGGGTGAAAGTCAGGACCTCGTGGTAGGTCAGATCTTTTATCGCGTCGATGAAGCTGTCAAGATCGCCCTCTTCGGATATCATGTCCGTCGCCAAATCGAGAATTTCCAAGTCCAACCTCACAGCTCGATCCTGTCCGACTCCGACCTCACTTCCATCACCGGCTCCTCCCCCGGAATCTTGACGGCGATGGAGTTGAGGAGCATCTCCGTCAGCTCAACAGAGGCCTCGGAGGCGATGGTGCAGTCGACCTGGCCGTATAGGGTCCCGTTGACGTCGTGGATGTCGGGCCAGTAGATGGCGCAGACGAGGACTTCGCCGCTGGGCCGATTGCCGAGGCCGAGGATGGCGGGCTTTCCTTCGACATCCACCTCGTGGGTCTGGATGTTGGTGCACTCGGCGTCGTTTAGATAGAAGACCACAGCCCTCCTGGTGAGAGAGCTCGTCGCCTCCGTCGGAACGCCGTAGTCGGTGAGGGCGATCATCATCATTTTGTCTCCCCGGATCCAGCATATATGAGACGGATACTCTTTGCCGTCGACGGTGGCGTAGGGGACATCTTCGAATTCGAGCTCGTATCCGGTATAGTTCCCAAGATCGAAGGAGACCTCGTAATCGCCGAGGGTGACCGTCTCCTCGGCGGCCAGGGCCCCCGCAGCGAGAAGGACGAGCGCCGAGACCAACATCGAAACCATCATCGAACCTCGCCTCAAACCCGACTCCAAACCCACCAACAATCCCATCATCTAAACCTCACTTCCATTTTCCGAGACCCGGATGGGCCCGCATCTCTAATAAATGTTATATCAGAGGGTCGACAGACTTCTAATTCAGATAAATGATCCGGTCGCTTTCGTCGGCTAGGCGAAGCCGACGACCTGATGGAGCCCGGCCTGATCGGACCCTTCGCGAATCATGGAGATGGATATAGAGAGGGAGAAGAATATAGAGTGCGAGAAGGTTATAGAGCTTTGAAGATGGAGTAGAGAAAGATGACCCTTCGTAAACACGTCAGCCTCAACATCAACGTCCGGGGAGTCGAGCCCTCCGCCACCCTCGCCATCAACGAGAGGTGCAAAATCCTCGAAAGCCAGGGGCGGTGCGTCGCCAACCTGGGGCTCGGCCAGTCGCCCTTCCCCGTCCCGACCCCGGTGGTCAACGCCCTGCGGCTCTACGCCTCCGAGAAGGACTACCTCCCGGTGAAGGGGCTTTTGGCCCTGAAGGAGGCGGTGGCCGACTTCCACCGGAGGAAGGACAACGTCAACGCCAGCGCCGAGAACGTCATCGTCGGCCCCGGCTCCAAAGAGCTGATGTTCATCCTCCAGCTCGTCTACTACGGCGAGATCATCGTCCCCACCCCCGCCTGGGTCTCCTACGTCCCCCAGGCCCAGATCCTGGGAAAGAAGGTCCGCATCCTCCACACCACCTTCGATGAGAAGTGGCACATAACCGCCGAGAGGCTCGCCCGGTTCCTGGAGAGCGAGCAGGACGTCTACCGCCCCCGGATCCTCGTCCTCAACTACCCCGGAAACCCCGACGGCCTCACCTACACCGCCGGCGAATTGAAGGAGATCGCCGAGGTGGCGCGAGATTACGAGGTGATCCTCCTCTCCGACGAGATCTACGGCCAGCTCCACCACCGGGGCGAACACGTCTCCGTCGCCCGCTTCTACCCCGAGGGGACGATCATAAGCTCCGGCCTCTCCAAGTGGTGCGGCGCCGGAGGGTGGAGGCTTGGAACCTTCACCTTCCCGCCGGACCTCGACTGGCTCCTGGAGGCGATGGCCACCGTCGCCGGCGAGACCTACACCGCCGTCTCCGCCCCGATCCAGTTCGCCGCGGTCCACGCCTTCCGGGGCGGGATCGCCGTGGAGAGGTACCTCTGGCACGTCCGAAGGATCCTCTCAACCCTGGGCAATGAGTTCCGGAAGATCCTCGCCGAAGGGGGCGTCAGGGTCCACACCCCCGAGGGCGGGTTCTACCTCTTCCTCGACTTCTCGCCGATGGCCGACGCCCTCTCGAAAAAGGGGATAAGAGACGGCGTCGCCCTCTGCGAGCGGCTCCTCCAGGAGAGGGGGGTTGCCATCCTTCCGGGATCGGCCTTCGGCAGGCCTTCAAGCGAGCTCTCCGCCAGGGTCGCCTACGTCAACTTCGACGGATCGAAGGCCTTAGCCTCCAGCGAGACGATCCCCCTCCACCAGAAGCTCCCCGAGGACTTCATCCCGCAGATCTGCGGAGAGACGATCACCGCAGCCCAGGAGATCGTCGGCTGGCTCTCCGAAGAGAGCTTTCCGTCCATCTAATCTGGTCTTAGTAACCTATAAATAGTAAGGCAAAGTTAATCGCCGTGTTCAAATTCAGCGATCGCCGAATGCGATCCAGGAGATGTTCGACAAAATGGCAAGATTGGGATTGGTAACCTTGGAGCTCATGCTGGCAGATCTGAGAAGGCCGGTCTTCGCTGGGGATCTCCCCGTCAAGATGGACCCAGGAATGGCCTCGTATGAGGCGGCCCAGAGCGGCGAAGAGGATGCCGACGAATTCGGTGCAGGCCCCGACGAAGAGGATTGTGGCCGTAGAGGCGACGGCTGTGGCGATGGGGGCTGCGGCGGCGGATGCGGTGGAGGCTGTGGCGGCAGCTGCGGCTCCGAGATGACGATGGATGGGAGGGCCGCCGTCGATGCTGGACCCGCAGACTTCGACTTCCGCGGCGCCGATCCCGTCGGAGATCGAGATCGAACCAGGGAGAGATCTCCCCGACCCGATAGAAAGAGGCTTCCCTGGTCCTTCGCCCTCAGGGCGGCGAACGCCAGCTGAAGCTCTGCTTTCTATTTTCGTTTCAAATATCGCCTCATTCTCCCTTTCCTATCATCTGGACCTCCATCGGCTTGAGGGTCAAGGGGAGGGCCCTCACTGGACCCAGGAGCACTTCCCCTCCGATCTTATGGACGGCGGCCTCGGGTATCTTCTTCGTCTTCAGATCTTTACCCTCCTGGCCGAGGTTGCTGAAGAGGGGCGTCCACGGCGTCGAGTCAGAGCTGAGGGAATAGTCCACTATCGCCATCCCCGTCCAACTTTTGTCCACGTTGGTATTTAAGGCCGTCAGGATCTCCCGGTCGTTCAGTATCCGGGAGTAGGCGAGAACGCCCCCCCTCTCCGTGGATATGCCAAAGTCGCGGCCGTTCCCGGAGACCTCCCGGAAGTACTGTCGGCCGTATCTGAGGGCTGGCTCTCTTGCCCGGATCCGGGAGATTTCTTGGATCGCGAGGTAAAAGGGGTGCTCTTCGTTGAAGGGGTGCTCTTCGTTGGAGTCTTCGGTTTTCCTCCAGAGGGCCTCCCGGACCGCCTCGAGACGATCGCCTCTGCCGTGGAGTCCCTGCTCCGTCCCGTAGTAGATGCAGGGGATCCCCTGGAGGGTGAAGAGGGCCGCTACCCCTCCGGTGACCTGAGGATCGTACTTCGCCCCATCCTTGTAGTAGAACCTCTCTTTCTGGTCGTGGTTGTCGAGGAATGTGACGAAGAACTTGCCCGCCTCGCCATGGTAGCCGATATGGCTCTTCTGATACTGTTTTCGATCCTCGAAGACCCGTGCAACCTGATCTGGTCCCAAAAAGCCCTTGACGGTGCCGGAGAGCTTGCCGAAGAGGGGAAAGTCCAGGGCCGCATCCACCCCGATGATGCCGTCCTCGTCGGAGGTATAGCGTCCGATATATTGAGTGATCTTCGCCTCGTCGTCCCAAACCTCCCCAAAGGTGAAGAAGTTCTTCTTGCCTATGGCGAGAGCAAACTCTCGCATGGAGTTGCCAAAGGTCCTGGCGAAGTACCGCTCTACGAACTTCAGGGTATCGATCCTGAAGCCGTCGACGTCGTACCTGGCTATAGCGTACTGGTAGGCCTTGATCAGGGCGTCCATCACCGGATTATAATAACGGCCGTCTTCATGGCGAGAGTATCCGGTGACCAGCTCCTTCAATGAATGGAAATCGCCACCCTCCTCGCCGCCCCTTCCCCTCCGTCGGAAGTAATCGTTACTCTGAAGCTCCTTCGGCCAGACGCATTCGTCGGGGCCGCAATCCTCCGGAGGGTCCGGCCACCGGGGCTCGCCCTCTCGGTCCCGCCACATGACGTCGTAAGGGGCCGCGCTCCACTCCAGATCTGAAAAGAACTCGCCATCTTTCTTGTAAAAGAAGACGTTTCCCGCATGATTCAAAACGACGTCGAAGATGACGTAGAGGCCCCGGGCGTGGGCCTGGAGGACCAGGTTTTTGAGCTCGCGATCCGCCGTCTCGGGAGTGCCGTCGGAGCCGAAGCGCTGATCTATGGCGAGAAAATCCTGGATTGCGTAGCCGTAGTAGCTCTTCTCAAATGGGCAGTTCTTGAAGGGAGGGGTTATCCATATGGCTCCAGCGCCAAGGGACTTGATGTAGTCCAGCTTCTCTGTGATGCCGCTCAAGGTTCCACCCTGGAAGTCATCGCAGTTGGGGTCGTCCCAATGGTGCTTCGACGTCTTCGTCTCAGGGTTGTTGAACCGGTCGATCATGAGGAAGTATATCCAGAGGTCCCGCCAGTCCTCGGGCGAGGGGAAGGGGAAGGGGACGGGAACGGGGACGTTCTTTCCTCTGAGTCTGACCCTCTCCATCCGTCTCGACGACGCCTGACCCAATATGTCCCTAAATTCAGGGGAGTTGATAGATCTGATCATCAGCGATCAACCTCACTAAGCTCAAAACGAAGGGTTCTACAGTCTTAAATAAAGGGACATTGAAGGTATAAAAGGATAACTGAAACAGGCCGTAAGTCCTTTATGAGCTGGAACCTGTTCTCTCTGACGTTCCATGATTCAGGTTCCCCGCGACTCTGAAAAAGAAGATCATTTTTATTCTGATCACTATCTAAAATTAACCGGCCTCGGGTCTTTCGTTTCGACCCTCGCCCCTCCCCTCAGGTTCCTCGCACCCCTCCTGCCCTCCCATCGCCCGCATATACTGCATGGCCAGGTTGCATCGGAGAAGGCCCGAGATGAAGATCCCTGCCATCACAGCCTCCTCCTTTGACATCTCGTCCAGGGCTCCCCTGAGCCGCTTGGTGGCCTCCTCCTCGCTTTCGAGGCTGGGATCGAAGATGACGAGCTTCTTTGTCGCCTCTCCTATCCTCACCATCTCGTCGGGCGCGATATCCAGAAGGCTTGATACTATCTCCAGGACTACGGACTCCTCTTCGGGTTCGAACATGGTCAGCCTTGATCTGTGCCTGATGAAAAGGTTTGGGTTCAGAGTTCCCGGGACGGCCATCTCAAGACGTCCATCTCAATTATTAGTCATCGCCAAATTTATATCGACTCCTGCATCTCGGCTCTCCAGGTGAGAACTCTGCAGTCGCTGAACGAGCTTGGGTTAGAGGTATTCGAGGAGATGCTGGACTACGCCGACGAGCTCCAGGTGGGGGTCGTGGAGCTGGATAACGGGACGGTGGTGGCCGACGCCGGGGTGGAGGCAGAAGGAGGGATCGGG
>CAZHAO010000004.1:0-20996 GCA_964530375.1 uncultured Methanotrichaceae archaeon | reverse complement strand
ACGCGATTTTCTGTTTGCGTTTCAATGGGGCCACGGCTTTTCAGCCATGGATAGGGCGGCCATTTTTCGGCCTTTACTGCTATCGAAAAAAAGGTGATTTTCACGCAGGTCGTCAATTTCAGCTGTTCTTTCAAAATGTTGACGATCTTAAAAGGTCGTTTTCGATAGCCGGAGACATTTCACGCAGGTCCCGGGTTTTCGGGCACCACCTCGCTGCGTGAATTTGCGAGAATAGGTCCATCCTTCTGGCTGGATGGTCCTCCAAAGGGGGGGGCTTTATAGCCAGAACTTGTAATATGTCAATTATTTCTTGTGGTTTAAATACGTTGCGCCTATTCCAATTTCCTTCTCCTATTCCTATTTTACTTATCCTATTTCTCGCTCGCCAACCTTATATCGCCGCTTAGGCTCTGCTCATGCTCCAAATATCGCGATCAAAAGGACGCTGCTGAGAACCTTCGAATCGCTACACAATAATCGCCCCCCTCTCCGGTTCTCTGGAGCGGACGCCCAAAAACTCGATCCTCTCCTCGACTCTGCCGTCCGATGGCCCCAGATCGATTATCATCACCCTGTCCTTGTCATGCTTAATTAGCTGATGAAGAAGGACCAGCATCTCGGCCCGCCCCTTGAGGGTCAGATCACAACGGAAGACCGAGTAATGAATCGGCTCACCGAAGCCCTTCATCGTCTTGTGGACCTTCTGCAGCCGCTTGGGGTCCATGATATCGTAGCTGACCACATAAGAGTTCCGTCCGCTCAATATTTCACCTCTGTCACCTTCGGATGAAGGCCGGATAATCCTTCAGCTCCCCGTTCATGACTCTTGACAAAAGGCGGGCCTGCACCTCTATAATCCTCCGATAGCTAACAGTGTAGCCGAAGACCGGATGGGTGATCTCCGTCTCCATCCTCTGCTCATAGCCCCTGATGACCCTCCTCTTCCCTTTCGTTGAGAGAGAGACGCCCAGCCCCGTCTTGGTGAAATCTTTGCCTGAAAGCTCGCCGGTGTTGAAGAGATGGATGGTTGTTGAATCAGCTATAACAGGCCTAAACTCCTCCATCATGTCGAGCGCCAAAGCGGGACGGCCGTATCGCGGCTGGTGGTAAAAGCCCAGGTAAGGGTCGAAGCCCACCGCCAGAAGGGATACGAAGACGTCCTTGGCCAAAACGGCATAAAGGTAAGACAAGACGGCGTTCACCGGATCTTTGGGAGGCCTCTTATTTCTGTTCTGGAAAGAGAAAACCTCATCTGCTTTAAGAAGATGATCCATCCGCCCGAAATATATCCCCGCCGCTGCGCCCTCGATCCCCAGGAGCTTCTGGATGCTGGATGCGTTCATGGCGTCCTTGGACAGCTTGTTCAGCCGCTCCAGGACATCAGCAGGTGATTCGGGATCGTTTCTTCTTATCTGCGTCCGGCAGTTTCTGATCTTGCCATCTATCATGGAGCGAGCGATGGATAGCGACCCCTTCCGGTCCGCAGCCCAGGCGAACTGCCTCATCCGCAGCTCCACATTCTTGTGAGTGTGACCGATGCTCATCCCCTGGAACCATCCCCCCCTGGTGAAATGGAGAACGGGAATCCCCCGCTGCATCAGTTCCACCAGGGCCGGCGTCGATATCTCCACCCCTCCAAAGAGGTTGACCTGGGATATCTCCCTCAGCCGGGCCTCCACCACCCTGCCGTCTTTCTCGCCCTTCCCCCGTCCTCTCCCGGCGCGATCTTCGCTTCCGTCTTTCCCGCCATCTTCATCATCGCCCTTCTTTATCGACCGAATCTCCAGCCGATCCCCCTTCTTCCGGACTGTATGACCATGACCCACCACATAGACCGGCAGCGAATCGTCCCTCGCCGGAAGAAGCCTTCTGATCTTCCCGATCAGCCCGCCGCCTCCGTCTCCATCTCTTCGGCTTTGCCCCTCCATCTCCCGCAGCAGGTTCACCTCGTCGGGAAGACAGATCCCCGCCATAGAGCATCGAACGCATTTGGGGCTGTCCTCCAACGGCGGCGGAACCGCGCCGCCATCAGCCACCGCCCTCAGGTCGGATATCAGGTCTAAGGTCAGCTTTACGAGATCTCTGTCAAAATCTACCGGCACCCGCTTCCTGGAGGCGGCGAAGTAGACGATCCCCTGGTCGCATCCGTAGCCGTTCTCCCTCAATACCAGCCCCTGAGCACAGAGCTGAACCCGGTCCGAATCGTATGCCCCGCCCGGAATGTTCGGGGCTCTCCCCCTCTTGTACTCAACAGGCGTCACCTGGCGGCCTTCTCCCTCCAGAAGATCTATCCTGCAGGAGATCCCCACCTTCTCGCCGCTGAGCGATACAGACCTATCATGAATCGCCTGGAGTTCGTCCTCATCGACCCTGGCAACCTCCGAGTCCACCCGCCGGTGGTGAAACCTTCCTTCTACCGTTTCGGCGCTATCCACGAACTCGCCGCCCACCCACTCCATGTAGCAGAGCCGAGGGCAGTAGGCGAACTCCGCCAGCATCCGGGCGGGAATCAGCCTGAGAGGGGCATCGGCCGTCTCTCCGGATTTTGATCCTTGATTATCTCCCAATGTGAGCCTCCAGGCGAAGAGACTCCCAAAAAGATATATAGGTTTTGCATTTATCCTTTTTTTTAGACCGCTGATCTCTTCCCGGAAATGGCCGCAAAGCATGAAATTGATGAAGTAAAACGGCGATGGAGATGTCTTATCGATGACTAAAGCAGTCCTCTCTTCGTGGTCGTGCAGTCCGAGCAAAGAGGCCTCAACCTTATGCCTGCATCTGGTGACCTCAAGCGGCATATCGCCACGATCCGCGAGGCTTGAGACGATATCGATCGCCGGCGACTACGGTCAGGCCCTCCTTCCCCCCGACCTTCTCGGCGAGATCGTCCCCTTCCTCGAAAGTCCAGAGTGCAGAGTCGTCGGCCACGACCTCCTCTTCAGCCTGGGCGTAATCAGAGCCATGACGGGCAGAAGGCTCTCGTATTCCAACCTCTGGGATACGATGCTCGCCTGGCAATTGCTCAGAAACGGCCTTCCCGAAAGAGATCCCTCTTTGAAGACGGTGGCGCGCGATCTTCTCGGAAGACATCTTGATGAGATCCCTGAGAACCATGAGACCGATGGCGATCTCGATCCGATAAAGCTCGATTATGCCGCCAGGGCCTGCGCCATCCTGGAGCCGGTTTACGACAGGCAGAGATACCTCGTTGACAAGCTCGGTCTCGCAAAGGTCGCATCCCTGGAGTTTGATGCCATCCCCGCCCTGGTGGAGATGGAGCACAACGGCATGGGCTTCGACCAAAAAGAGGGGCTTAAGCTATCAGAAAGCCTCGGAGATGAGAAGGCTGAGAGAACACGAGAGCTCCGATCCTATGCGAAGTCGAAGGGGATGAAAGACTTCAACCCCAAAAACCCCGCTCATGCAAAGAAAGTAATTAAAAGTCTTGGATTTCATGTAGAGAACACTTCTGCATCAGTTCTGGAGAAGATGGTCCGGCAACATCAGGCAGAGGAGTTCATAAATCTGCTTCTGAAATATCGAGAACTTCATCTTAAAGAGGCTCATACGAAGAACTGGCTCGGTTTTTCTGAGGACGGCCGGATCTATCCCAGACTATCCCAGCTCGGCGGGAGGAGCGGCCGCATCACCTGTTCCAAGCCAAACATCCAGCAGGTTCCAAGAGATCCGAGGCTGAAGAGCCTTTTCGTCGCCTCCCCGAACATGTCTCTGGTGGAGGCTGATTTTTCTGCCATTGAGATGAGGCTCCTTGCGGTTCTCTCCGGTGATGAGACCCTCCTTGAGACCTTCAAGAAAGGGCTTGATCCGCATGTACAGACGGCCCAGGCCATCTTCCAAAAGTCGAAGATATCGGGGGAGGAGAGGCAGATCGCCAAGACCCTGAACTACGGGACCATTTACGGGGGCGGCACCAATATGGTTTTGAGCCAGCTCCCCGACCTGACGGAGGATGAGGCAAAGGAGTTCCTGAATCGGTTTTACAGGTCCTATCCTGGCTTGAGAAGCTGGCAGCAAAAGGTCACTAATGGCGCGCCTGTTATGACAATCGACAGAAAGACCTATAAAATCTCTCGATCGGCTCTGGGAAGGCTGAGGTACATCGATCCCGACCAAAGAAACGCCCTGATCAACACGCCCGTCCAGGCCACGGGCGCAGACCTTCAGAAGATCGCCCTCGGCAGGCTCTACAGAGAGCTGGCGAAGCAGGAGTATAAAGACTTCAATCTGGTGAACGCGGTTCACGATAGCATCCTTCTTGAGGTGCCGGATAAACGGACCGGCGAGGCTGCGAAGCTTATCCAGAGGGTTATGGAAGAGGCAGGAGACGAGATTCTGAAGGTGGTACCCTGTCTCACTGATGCTAAGGTCGGGAAGAACTGGTCCTTTCCAAAGGATAAACTGGGATTCGGAGCCCTTCTCAGGAGGGTTGCCTCCCTTGCAAAATGATGGTCATGCGATCAGGACCATCCGCTCTCTCGCTCCCCCGGCCTCGCCCCTCAGATCTCCTCCTCTAGCCCGATCCGGATGTGCTTTGTCTCCATGTAATCGTATAAGGCGCTGTGCGACCGCTCCCTTCCTAAGCCGCTCTCCTTCCACCCCCCGAAGGGGGCCCCAGGGACGATGGGACTGGTGGTATTGACCCCCACCGACCCCGCCTCCAGCCCCTCTGCGAGCTGGAAGGCCCTGGTCATGTCGTCGGTGAAGACGTAGGCCGCAAGGCCGTACCGCGAGTCGTTGGCAAGCTTCAGGGCCTCCTCGTCCGTCGATACCCTCATCATCGGCGCCACCGGGCCGAAGGTCTCCTCCCTCATCATCCTCATGGAGTGGTCCATCCGATCCAGGACCGTGGGGAGGAAGAAGAAGCCCCGCCGAAACTTTTCCCCCTCCGGCTCTTTGCCGCCGCAGAGGAGGGCGGCGCCCCTGGCCAGGGCGTCGGCGATGTGGGACTTTGTCTTCTGCCGCTGGGCCTCGCTGAACATCGGCCCCAGGTCCACCTCGGGATCGAGGCCGTCTCCGATCCTGAGCTGCTCTGTCTTTTTAACCAGCCGTTCGGCGAACTCCTCGGCGATCGAGTCGTGGACGTAGATCCGGTTGATGCTGATGCAGATCTGCCCCATGTTGTAGAACGCCCTCTGGACGCAAGCCTCCGCCGCCGCCTCGAGGTCGGCGTCCTCGCAGACGACTGCCGGGGAGGAGCCCCCCAGCTCCAGAGAGAGCCGCTTGATCTGTTTTGCGGCCCGCTCCATGATCCCCTTTCCCGTCTCCGTATTCCCGGTGAAGGAGACCTTCCGGGAGATGGGGCTCTCCACCAGCTCGGCCCCGACCTCCCCGCCGGGCCCGTGGACGAGGTTGATGACCCCCGGCGGGAACCCCGCCCCCTGGGCGGCCTCGACGAAGGCGGTGGCCGCGAGGGGCGCGCCGCTCGAGGGCTTGGCGACGACGGTGCAGCCCGCCGCCAGGGCCGGGGCGAGCTTCCAGGCCAGGAGGTCCACGGGATAGTTCCACGGCGATATGATGGCGGCTACCCCCAACGGCTGCCTTATGACCAGGCTTTTGGTCCTCGGACTCGGCGATGGTACAACCTCGCCGAAGCACCTCTTCCCCTCCTCGGCGTAAAAGTCCAGGGCCTCCGCCGAGCCTTCGACCTCCCTCTTCGCGTACCTCAGGGGCTTACCCTCCTCCATCGTCAGGAGACGGCCTATCTCGTCGCTCCTCATCCGGACGAGGTCTGCGGCCCTGGAAAGGAGGTCCCCCCTCTCCTCGGGATCTGTTTTGGCCCATCCGGGAAAGGCCCTCTTTGCAGCTTTTAGGGCGAGGGCCGCATCCTCCCTCCCCCCCAGGGAGACCTCGGCCACAGGCTCCTGATTTGCGGGGTTTTTTATAACGGCAAACCTCCCGCTGGCCGACTCTGATGCGACACCGTCGATCAACATCTTGAAACGCTTCATATGATCCCTCATCGCCTCAACCGTTTGAGCGCATCGATATAGACTTTCTTCAATAGAAAGGTGCAGGCCCGGAGAGTTCAAGCTGGCGCTTCTCCCTCGTGAAAACCTTCTTAAACCATCTGACCCCAAATAAAGGGTCGGAGAGCTTCATCCTTCGGATAGACGAGAAACTCTGCAGAAGCTGGGCTGAAAGATCGAGCCCTGAAAGTGAACTATCGATTTGACGGGGATTTGATGAGAGAGGTATTGCTGGAGAAGAGGGAGGATAAGTCGCACTTATATTTTCCCGATAAATGTATCGGGTGTGCGACCTGCGTTGCCGCCTGCCCCAAGAGGGAGCTGGTTATAGGCTCAGTGGGCGCCGTGGCAAGAGGGCTGATAGATAAAGACTTCATCGAGAAGCGGTGCCAAGCCTGCGTCTTCTGCGAGATGTGCGCCAAGGCCTGTCCCACGGGAGCCCTGGCCGTCCGAAAGGGGGAGAAAGAAGGATCTGAAGAGCAGGAGGGCGAATCATATCTTTCCAAAGCGATCGGCCCGACAACCGTCGACGATAAATGCGTTTTTTGCGGCCTCTGCGCCGAGGTCTGCCCCCAGGGCTGCATCACCGTCACAGATCGAAAGCTCGCCCAGGACGGGAGCCTCAGGGTCGAGGGGAAGACGGTCATCGACCAGGAGGCCTGCGTCCACTGCGGCTGGTGCGAGGCGGTCTGCCCCGCCGACGCCATCACTGTGAAAAAGCCCTTTTCGGGAAGATTCTCGAGAGACGAGAACGTCTGCATGGCCTGCAGGACCTGCGTCGACACCTGCCCCTGCAACGCCCTCTTCAACCGAGGCTGGGGCCCCGGCGAGATCGTCGAGAAGGTGACCCATAGGATCGATGCCTGCATCTTCTGCGGAGCCTGCTCCGTCGCCTGCCCCGTAGGAGCGATCACCGTCGAGAAGACGGCGATCCTCCCCGATATGAAGAAGAGGGGGCTGGAGAAGCGGATTCTTGGGAAGACCGCGAGGCCCACCCTCACCTCCGTCTTGAAGACCGACCGGGACGCCTGCCTCGGCTGCGGAAACTGCGTCATCGTCTGTCCCGTCAACGCCCTCTCCGACCCCTACCTCGCGGCGGGCCACCTCAACGAGCTGGAGAATAAGCCCCTCCTGGAGGTGGAGAACGGCGCGATCGTGGTGGTGAACCAGGATGCCTGCGGCTCCTGCGCCACCTGCAGCCTCATCTGCCCTGCAGAGGCGATCTGGCTTCTTAGAAAGGAGGTTATCTGATGTCGACGATGGTCATCAAGAACGGGCACGTCTTCGACCCCCTGAACGGGATCGACGGCGAGGTGATGGACGTCTTCATAAAGGATGGGAAGGTGACGGCGGACCTATCCGGATCCGATCTCGCGAGGGCCGAGGTGATCGACGCTCGGGGAAAGACGGTGATGCCGGGAGGCGTCGACTCTCATGCTCACGTCGCCGGTCCGAAGGTGAACGCCGGAAGGCTGATGCGCCCCGAGGACCACATCGGCTCTGTCCGGCCGAAGACCGAGGTCGCCCACTCCGGCTCCGGCTACACAGTCCCCTCCGTCTACAAGCAGGGGTACGACTACTCGGCGATGGGCTACACCACCGTCTTTGAGGCGGCGATGCCGCCCCTGGAGGCCCGCCACACCCACGAGGAGATGAGGTCGACCCCTATGCTGGACATGGGAGCCTACCTCGTCCTCGGAAACAACTGGTTTTTGATGCGCTACCTCCACCAGGGCGAGATCGAGAAGGCCGCAGCCTACGTCGCCTGGATGATGAAGACCCACAAGGCCTACGGGATCAAGTGCGTCAACCCCGCCGGGGTCGAGAACTGGGGCTGGGGCAAAAACGTCCACTCCCTCGACGAGCCTAACATCCACTTCGAGGTGACGGCTCGGGAGGTGATCCACGGCCTCGCCGAGGTGAACGAGAGGCTGGGGATGCCCATCTCGCTCCACCTGCACGCCAACAACCTCGGCCACCCCGGAAACGCGGAGATCACAAAGGACTCCCTCGCCGTCCCGGCGGACGTCGGCCCCTCCCAGAAGATGGGGGTCGATTGGGCCGAGACGAAGAAAGACCCCCATCGGGCCCAGAGCGTCTACCTCGCCCACGCCCAGTTCAACGCCTTCGGTGGGACGACCTGGAGGGACTTCGAGTCGGGAGCCGCAAAGCTCGCCGGGTACGTCAACAAGTCCGACCACGTCGTCATCGACAACGGTGCCGTCCCCTTCGGCCCCGCCACCTGCATGACCGGCGACGGCCCCTCCATCCACGACCTCTACGTCCTCGCCGGGATCGGGGGCCAGAAGTGGTCGAACACCGACGTCGAGCTGGAGTGCGGCTCAGGAGTGATACCCTTCAACTATTTGAAGGGGAGTCCCATCAGCGCCGTCCAGTGGGCCATCGGCCTGGAGATGCTCCTCCTGGTGGATGACCCCTGGAAGACGATCATGACCACGGATCATCCCAACGGGGGGGTCTTCACTCAATATCCGCAGGTGATCGCCTGGCTCTTGTCGAAGCGGGCGAGGGACGAGACCGCTGCAGAGTGCCACAAGTGGGGGTACGATCGGTCCAGCCTCGGCGGGATCGAGAGGGAGATGACCCTCTCTGAGATCGCCATCTTAACCAGGGCGAACGCGGCCAGGACGATAGGGATGGCGTATCGGAAGGGCCACCTGGGGGCGGGGGCCGACGGGGACGTCGCCGTCTACGAGATCGACCCCGAGAATTTCAACCCCGACGACTCCGATAAGGTGATCAGGGCCTTCAGCCGGGCCGATCTCACCATAAAGGACGGCATGGTCGTTGCCCGGCAGGGCGAGGTCGTCGCCGTCCCTGAGGCAAGAAGGTACTACGTCGAGCCGAAGGTTGACGAGGGGCTCGCCAAGGATATGCTGGCCGATGTTCGGGAGTGGTTCAAGTACTACACCATCGGCTTTGCGAACTACCCTGTGCCGGAGAAGCGCCTCAGAAACCCGGTGCCCATCGTCGTCAACGGCCCCGAGGGGGGATGGTGATGGTTTTGAAAAGAAAAGTCAAGCTCACCCCCAAGGGCGAGATCGGGATCATGGTCGAGGCGGAGTCGATCTCGCCCGACTCCTTCGCCGGAAAGTCGGAGGCTGAGCTGGGTGAGATCGCGGTGATGCAGGGGCCCAGGGAGGCGAAGCTGGCCGAGTTCTTCGAGGTCGAGGCCTGGGACGAGGAGACGACGGTCGAAGGAGATGTTGCCGTTGAGATCCTGATCGACGGCGACGTCTCAAGGGTGAAGAGGATCGGCCAGAGGATGACGAAAGGAAGAATCGAGATCGGAGGCTCCGCCGGGATGCACCTCGGCTCTGAGATGGCCGGAGGAGAGATCCGAGTGAGGGGGAACGCCGGTTCCTGGGCCGGGATGAACATGAGGGGAGGCCTCCTGGAGGTCGGAGGAGACGTCGGAGATCACGCCGGCTCCGCCTACCGGGGGAGCTGGCGCGGGATGTCGGGCGGAAAGATCATCGTCCACGGTAACGGGCGAAGCCAGCTCGGCGGGGGGATGGCAGGCGGCGAGATCCTGGTCGAAGGGAGAGTCGAGAACTTCTGCGGCATCCGGCAGAATGGCGGCCTGATTTTGGTGGGAAAAGACGCCGTCCGGGGGGTCGGGGCCGAGATGATAGGCGGCACCATCGCGGTTTTGGGAACGATCCAGAACTTCACTCCGGGCTTCGTCGCTGCCGGAACCGAACGGGACCCCGCCATCGGCGATTTGAAGATCGAGGGCGAATTTTCCAAGTTCCTCGGGGACTACGCCGTAAGCAAGAACCCGAAGGGCGTCCTGTACGTCAAGGAGGCGGTGATATGAGCCTGATGGTCAAGCTGAACACCGGCAGCACCATAAATGAGGGGAGGCTCGCCAAGGGAGGAGACAAGCTCACCGAGGACTACAAGATGGAGTGCGCCGTCTGCACCATAAATCCCGCAGACTTCGAGGCCCTGGGGCGGCCCGAGAAGGTGAGGGTGACGGCGACGGACGGAAGGCGCCGGGTGGTGGTCCGTGCCCGGGAGGACGGCTCGGTCCCGCCGGGCCAGGTCTTCATGCCCAGGGCGATCTGGGCGAACGTCGTCGTCGACCCCGAGACCTTCTCGACCGGCTCGCCCCTCTACAAGGGCGCTCCCGTCGCGATAGAGCCCTCCCAGGAGGAGGTATTGAGCGCTAGGGAGATCACAAAGATGATTATGAGGAGGGGTTGAAAGTGGTCTATAAAAACGTCGTCTGTCCCGTCTGCGGCGCCTCCTGCGACGACGTCCAGGTGGAGCTGGAGGGCGAAAGGCTGACGGTTAAGAACGCCTGCAAGATGGGAAACGCCAAGTTCCAGGAGCTTGTGAGCCCCTCCAGGATTCGTGAGCCCCTGATGATCGTGAACGGCGAAGAGAGGGCCGTCTCCTGGGCTGAGGCGATCGAGAGGTCGGCCGAGATCCTGGCCGAATCGAAGCGACCCCTCCTCTTCATGGGGAGCGAGACCAGCTGCGAGGCGATGGAGGTGGGCCTCCATCTTGGCGAGTTCCTCGGTGCCGTCGTCGACTCCAACTCCACCGTCTGCCACGGCCCCACCGCCATGGGGATCCAGGAGGCGGGACGGGTCGGGGCCACGGCCGGCAACAGCAAGATCAGGGGCGACCTCGCCGTCTACTGGGGGTCAAACCCCCTGGAGTCGATGCCCCGCCACATGTCCCGGTACGCCGTCTATCCGCGAGGCCACTGGACCCGGCGGGGGAGGTTCGATCGGACGGTGATCACCGTCGATCCTCGAAGGTCGCCGACGGCAGAAAACTCCGACCTTTTCGTCCAGCTGAAGCCCAACTCCGACTACGAGCTCCTATCGGCCCTTCTCACCCTTCTCCACGGCAAAAGGCCTCACCGTTCCGTCGAGGAGGTGACGGGGGTTCCTATATCCGTCATGGAGGAGATGCTGGATATGATGAAGGGGTGCAACTTCGGTACGATCTACGTCGGCCTGGGGATCGCCTCCTCCTACGGTAAGCATCGGAACGCCGAGCTCGCCTTCAACCTGGTCAAGGAGCTGAACAGCACCACCAAGTTCGTCATCGGGGCCCTGAGGGGCCACTGCAACGTCGCCGGGTTCAACCAGACGGCCTCCTACCTCTACGGCTACCCCTTCGGCCTCGACTTCGCCCGGGGCTACCCGAGGTACAACCCCGGCGAGTACACTGCAACAGACCTTCTGCGGGAGAGGGACGTGGACGCGGCCCTGGTCGTCTCCGCGGACCTCGTCTCCCACCTTCCGGCGCCCTGTGCTGAGCATCTCGCCGAGATCCCGACCGTCTGCATAGACATAGCCCCATGCCCCATGACCCTCGTCTCTGAGGTGGTCCTTCCCGGGGTGATCGACGCCATGGAGTGCGACGGGACCTTCTACCGGCTCGACGACGTCCCCGTCTACTTCAGGCCCTTCACCAGCTCTCCCTTCTCCTTCACCGAGAGCAACGAGGACACCCTGAGACAGATATTCGAGCGGGTGAGAGAGCTGAGGTGAGCCGGAGATCTCTGATGGGCGAAGATCGGCACGCCAGCCGGATCGAGGGGGCCGAGGAGTTCTGGAGGGAGGAGCGGCTCGATCCCGCCTCCACCTTCAAAACGACGGAGTGCGTCGAGATCTCGGGCTCCGAGAGGCGGAGCCTGGTGGCGGACGTCGCCGTCGAAGAGAGGATCGAGATCGTCATGGACAAAGCGACGGTGGCGGAGCTCTTCTCTCTCCCCACAGAGCTCGAAGAGCTGGCCGTCGGCTTTCTCGTCTGCGAGGGGCTCGTCAATGGGACTGAAGATATCGCGTCGGTCAGGACGGCGGGGAGAAAACTCATCTGCGAGAGCCGAGGCAAAAAGAGCCAGAGAGATCTTCTTCCGATCGTCTCGGACCTGAGGATTGGCCCCGATGCCATCTTCAAAGCTCTGGACCGGCTGAACGAGGGCGCCCTCCTCTGGAGGAGGACGGGAGGCACCCACTCGGCCCTGGTCATCTCTGAGGAGGGCGATGTCGCCTCCTTCTGCGAGGACGTGAGCAGATCCTCGGCGGTGGACAAGGCCGTGGGGTCTGCCCTTCTTTCGGGGGCCGATCTGTCCAGGTCCGCCCTGATGACGACGGGAAGGCTCTCCTCGGTGATCGTATCCAAGGCGGCGAGGGCGGGCTTTCCCATCGTGGTCAGCAGGGCGGCTCCCCTGGACGCGGGGATCGATCTCGCCCGGAGTCTGGGGATGACCCTGGTGGCCTTCGCAAGAAGGCCGAAGCTCTACGTCTACGCTGGCGATGGAAGGATCGCCTGATATGTCGAGAGAAGAAAATGCTGGATGTGATCTTGAGGATGAATGGGGAAGAGATCAGAAAACCGGCTCTGGAATTTATAAGGACGAGGTTCGTAGCCGAGCTGGACCGGTGGTGCGACGAGAAGGGCGTCGAGAGGGACGAGCTGGACGACAGGGTGGTGGCGACCCGGCCCCTCAGCAGCTCCGAGGCGATCGGGTCCCCAGAGAGGGACGACTTTCCCCTCCTCAGGGGAAAAGAGGTTCTGATAGAGGCGAGTTATCGGGGGTCCCTCGGCCAGGCCTTCACCTCCGCCTCAGGCGTCTTCAGCGGGACCCTTCAGGAGGTGCTGAATCTGCCCCTGGAAGACCCCTTCAACCGGGCCGTCCTCGTCTCCACCATCAACGCCGTCCTCCGAAACCTGGGGCTCGCCGAGGGGACGGTCCACTGCAGGGATGCCGGTCCCGCCGACTGTGCCGCTGCCCTCGGAAGATGGCTGAAGGAAGAGGGCGCAGACCGGGTGGGGCTCGTCGGGATGCAGCCCGCCCTCCTATCGTCTCTTGTGGAGGTCCTGGGGCCCGAGAGGGTGATGGTATCTGACCTGACATGCGCCGGGGAGGTCCGTTTGGGGGTAAAAGTCCTGGACGGCCTGAGCTGCGATCAGCTCTTCGAGAGGGCCCCCCTCGTTCTGATCACGGGCACCACCCTCGTCAACGGGACCATCGACGACCTTCTGGAGATGGCTGATCAGTTCGGGTGCAGAGTCGTATTTTACGGCACCACCATCGCCGGGGCGGCACACCTTCTGGGGCTGGAGAGATGGTGCGCCTGCTCAAGGTGAATCTTCCCGAGCGACACAGTAAAATCTCCCATCTCCGAATCTCTGGTCGAGGCGAACCGATTTGATCGAAGATAGGTTTATCCTGGTGACGGGCGGCGCCGGCTTCATAGGAAGCCACCTCGTCGACCGGCTCGCTGAATTGAACAGGGTCACTGTCCTCGACAACTTCAGCTCAGGAAAGATGGAGTTCATCTGGAACCACATAGAAAGCCCGAACTTCAGCCTCATCGAGGCGGACCTTCGGGACCAGAGGGCCGTCGAGGCGGCCCTCGCGGGAAAAGACCTCGTCCTCCACCTGGCTGCCAACCCCGACGTCAAGGTCGGGGGTGAGGACACCCGGACCCACCTCGACCAGAACGTCGTCGCCACCTACAGCCTCCTCGAATCGATGAGGAAGACGGGCGTTCCGGAGATCGCCTTCACATCCACCTCTGCCGTCTACGGCGAGGCCGAGGTCGTCCCCACCCCCGAGGGTTACGGGCCCCTCCTCCCGATATCCCTCTACGGAGCATCGAAGCTCGCCTGCGAGGCGATGATCTCGGCCTTCTGCAGCACCTTCGATATGAGGTCCTGGATCTTTCGGTTCGCCAACATCGTCGGCGATAGGGGCACTCACGGGGTCATCGTCGACTTCATCAAGAAGCTAGAGAAGAATCCGAAGGAGCTGGAGATCCTGGGGTCGGGAAGGCAACGAAAGTCGTACCTCGAAGTCCACGACTGCGTCGACGCCATGATCTTCGCCCTCGCCCATTCCCGCGATCGGGTCAACCTCTTCAACATCGGCTCTAAAGACGCGGCGGACGTGACGGAGATCGCCGACGTGGTCGTCGAGAAGATGGGCCTGGAGGGCGTCCGGTACAGGTACACCGGCGGGATCGAGGGGCGCGGCTGGAGGGGCGACGTGAAGACGATGCTTCTGTCCATCGAGGCGATGGAGAGGCTCGGCTGGACGCCCCGGCACACCTCCAGGCAGTCGATCGAGGCGGCAGCAGAGGCGCTTTTGAAGAAGAGATGAAATATAAATATGAATTAAGTTTACGAAAAAGGCGTCTTCAGGGCAGGATCTTGACCCTCAGCTTCGAGAAGTCCTCTTTTATGTCCACCTTGATCCCCATCTTGGAGAAGATGTCCAAGAGCTCCGTCTTGACGAACTTCTTTGGTATATCGTAGCCGAGGAGGAGGGTGAAGTCGGCGTCGGAGGTTTTGCTGAGCTTGAAGAGGTTGCAGAGCTCAAGCCTCCTCAGGACCATTTCTGCATTATGATTTTTCTGCTTGAACTCCTCAGCGTGAGCCTCGGATACCTTCCGGTGCATATCCCAAAACTCCCCCCGCACCGGATGGGTCTCGATGAAGGTGAGAAACAGGATCCAGTGGTCGATGTCGAGGATGATGTGCTCGCCGACGGATAGAAGGTCGGAGTAGGCGTAGATCTTCTCCTCGTCGACCGATTCGAAGAGAGCCCTGTGCTTGCTGTAGAACTTAAGAGCTTCCCGCATCAGCTCGCTCTGGGATATCCCGAGGTTCTCCCTCATATCCCGGAAGAGCCTGGCGGTCTCTTCGTCCAGGGCGATGGTGACCCTCTCCGGCGCTTTGGTCATAGCGGAAACTCCTCTCACTCTGCATGTATTTACCTTTTTTGCGCGTCCAATAATGTATGTAGAGTCCTGAAACCATTTCGCGCCCGTCTGAAATCCATACAATTAAAAGTATTTATATAATATTTGCAATCCGAACTGCTGTGACCAAATGCAAAATAAGCATTATGAGGCATTTTTCGCCTGAAAGCAATTTCAGGAGTTTTCCAGCACTGGATATTCGAGGTTCCATGGAGCCTATTGTTATCCAGCAGATAAACTAGTCGAAGGATTAAAAACACTAGATATGTATTTATACTCATTACACTAACTTAAAATTATGGTTGTAGATAAACTGGCGTCAATCGACAAGATTGACCATGAGGAGAGGACGAGGATAGAGCGATCGATCGAGGTCGGGGGACGGTTGCTGGGAAGGGACGAGGAGAACGTCTTCCTCCGAGTGGGATGTTCGACTTTGGAGATCCCCCTGAAGGCGATCGAAGATATTGAGGGTGAACTCGCTATCAAGAGCGATGTGGTGGTATCGTTGTCACCGGGGACGATGATCAGGATCAGCAGTGAGATAAAGGCCGAAGATCTCTCTATGGCTACCATGTATGACCGTGGAGCGGCTGCAGTGCCTGTTTATCTCGACGACGTGCTCAATATGCTCATGTGCCCCGGAACCGTCGGTCGAGAGAATGTTTCTGGGACCGGTTCTCCCATGTACGTGGTCAGCCCTGTTCTCAACCCGCCTGACAGGACACGGGGCGAGGTCTATGCTAGTCCCAAGTACGTGGCCAATCCCGTGATCCGGCGTTGAAGGGGTTGATCAGTCGGATGATGCTGGCCAGCTCGCCCAAGACATTCGATGGATACAAATCTGCCACACCAGAATCTACCATCTGCCGTATCGAGGAAGGCTTTGAGAAGATTGGTTTCTCCGTCGACTACTACGAATACGTAGCAGGCGACGAGAGAACAAAAATTTTTTCTGGAGGGGCCTCCCTCGTAGGCACTAACTTCACTGCGTCGGGCAAGGGCAGAACTTCTGTCTTGTCCAAAGCCAGCGCGGTGGCTGAGCTGGTGGAGCGGTTCTCGGTAAGCCTCTATTCCCTCGGCGCCAGAGCTCCCTACTGGTACGCCCACGACGAACTGGAGAAGAGATTCATCAAATATGATTACAGAGAGGACGCTATAGAGGATATCTATGACTCCATTCCCGACAGAATCGATTATCATGAGCTGGTCGAATACCGGGAAAAGATGACTGACGAAGACGTGGATCTTTTGAAGAGGGATATCCTTTCCGCTCCCTGGCTGAGGTACCACTGCCTCACCGATGGCAAGTATTACAACGGGCCTGACTATCTGATCAGCATCATCAATGGGACTACTGGCCTGGCTGCGGGAAACACAAAGGAGGAAGCGATTGCCCAGGCCCTGTCGGAAATATTCGAACGTTATCCTTATCTGGAGATCGTGAAGAAGAAGATTAACCCACCTTCCATCAATCTTGAATCCATAGATCATCCCAAGATTGAAAATTACATCGATATCCTTTCCAATCTGAATATCGAGGTAGACGTCAAAGATTGTACCTTCGGCGGGAAGTACCCGGTTATGGGGGTCGTATTCACCAATCACAACCTAGATGACTGCAATAACTTATATCACAAACGAATGTTCCGCAAGATATTCAAGGCGGGATCTCACGTTGACAAAGACGAGGCCCTGGAACGTTGTTTCACCGAGTATGTCCAGGGGAAGACCAACCAGGCCATAATGTGCACAGAGGACTCGCAGGACCGCAGGAGGGACGATATATTCTGGAAGTACGTATTGGAAGAGGACGAATCGAATATCAAAATTCCCGAAGACTACTACGAGATCCTCTTATCGAAGTCCCTATACTACGGAGACATGAACTTCTTGGACAGGAGTCCTGATGTAGTTGACTACGGTGATGTTTCCACTTTCAAGTCGGATGACTTCGTCCAAGATGTCAATCGACTTACAAGCCTTGCAAGCAGGCTGGGAAAGAGGGTGTACGTGCAAGATTGGACCCACCCCAGGTTGCTATTTCCAGTAGTCAGGGTTCTGGTTCCCGGTCTTTCGGATACCACTCTGCAAATGAGAAACAGCAGCGATTATATCTTCCTGCGGAACTCCTCCGAGCAGATGTATCTACACGGCAGGTTGTACGAATACTTCAACTCTGACGAGTGGTTAAACAGCCGAGAGGGAATAGTCGGGTTCCTGGACGTGGTTGAGGCCGCACTGTACCAGTTTCCTCCCTTCGAGATGGTAATTAACACTTTGGAGCGGAAGCTATCCATCCATGCGATCGCCCTCTCTCTATGTTTGGTGATAGGTGACTACGGCAGGGCCTACAAATATCTGGTATCAATAGACCCGTCTGATGGGGATCACAACAGTTTGTTGAGTGAATTTCTGAGAATGCACGTTGAAAAGGTGCCCCCTGAGGAACTCTACAGCGATTTGAGGAGCAGATATCGGCCCAACGACGTCGCTGAGATGCTTAGATACCTATCTAAAATAAGGTTCTCCGAGAGAATAAAAATCAGGAATCCCTTCGTGCCCCCATGCTATTACGAGAGACGTTCTGATAAATCCAACGGCCACTGTAGTTACGATCAGTTTATAAAGAAGGCGATGCAGTCCTTCTTTGTAACCTGATTTTATGAAAATGAGCTGCGGCTTCGGAGCGGCCCTTTCTCCAAGGGCAGGTCGATCTACTTTTCGGCTTCAACCTCGTCCAAGGGTTAAGGTTTATCTATTTGTGCGGTGATCTCCCTGGCCATGGCAGGTCGTACCCTCTCTGAGAAGATCTTCTCTCGAGCCTCGAAGAAGGAGGTGAGGGCTGGCGAGTTCGTCATGGCCGACATCGATCGAGCCATGGTCCACGACATCACCGGCCCCCTGGCGGTGAAGGGGTTTCGCGAGATCGCAGGCGAGGACGCGGATGTATGGGACCCCTCCAAGATAGTGATCCTCTTCGACCATCAGGTCCCGGCAGACAGCCTCGCGGCAGCCGCTAACCACATCATGCTCCGAAAGTTCGCCATCGAGCAGGGGATTAAAAACTACGACGTCTTCGAGGGGGTCTGCCACCAGGTGATGCCGGAGAAGGGGCACGCCCTCCCCGGCGACCTCATCGTAGGATCCGACTCCCATACCTGCACCTACGGGGCCCTCGGCGCCTTCTCGACAGGGATCGGGTCCACCGACATGGCCTCGGTCTTCGCCACCGGAAAGCTCTGGTTCATGGTCCCCGAGACGCTTAGGCTCAAAGCCGAGGGGAGGCTTTCCCGGCTCGTCACCTCCAAAGACGTCGTCCTGAGGATGATCGGCGACATCGGGGCCGACGGCGCCACCTACAAGGCCTGCGAGTTTGCGGGCTCGGCGGTCTCGAAGATGTCGGTTTCCGAGAGGATGACGATGACCAACATGGCCATCGAGATGGGCGGAAAGGCCGGCCTCGTCGACCCGGACGAGACGACCTTGAGCTACATCAGGGAGAGGGTCGAAGACTTCGACGAGGGAGCCGTCCTCCACGGCGACGACGACGCCTCCTTCGAGGAGCGAGTCTGGAAGGTGGACGACCTTCTGCCCCAGGTGGCCGTCCCCCACAACGTCGACAACGTGGTGCCCGCGTCCGACCTCGCAGGGACGAAGATCGACCAGGTCTTCCTCGGCTCCTGCACCAACGGGAGGTTTGAGGACCTCCTGCTGGCGGCCCAGGTGATGGGGAGCGAGCCCCTGGCCCGGGGCGTCCGGATGGTGGTGATCCCCGCCAGCAGGACCGAGTATATGAAGGCCCTCCGGGCTGGCCTCGTCGAGCAGTTCATGGACGCCGGCGCCATCGTCGAGTCGCCCTGCTGCGGCCCCTGCATGGGAGGAAGCTTCGGCCTCCTCGGCGACGGCGAGGTCTCCCTCTCGACGTCGAACAGGAACTTCCAGGGGAGACAGGGGAGCCCCAAGGCGTGGGTATACCTCTGCTCGCCGGCGACGGCGGCCGCCGGAGCCATCACCGGCGAGATCACCGACCCGAGAGAGATCTGACTTTGAAAGTCGCCTTCAAGCTCGGATACCTCGGCGGCCGATACTACGGCTTCCAGCTCCAGCCCAACGTTCTGACGGTCCAGTCCGTAGTCAGGGAGGCCCTCCGGGGCCTGGCCCTAAACGACGGGAGCTTCTGCTACGCCGGAAGGACCGATCGCGGGGTCTCTGCCCTCGGCCAGGTGATCGACTTCTTCATCGATCCCGAAAAGGCGGATCTTGCAATGCCAAGGGTTCTGAACAGCAGGCTCCCCCCCGACGTCTGGGCCTGGGCCTGGGCGGCCGTCCCCGAGAACTTCAGCGCCCGCCACTCCGCCCTCTGGCGCGAGTACAGGTACGTCCTTTCCGAGGACGGCCTCGACCTCGACCTGATGCGAAAGGCATGCCTAGAGCTTCTCGGCGTCCACGACTTTAGAAACCTCTCCTCGGAGAAGAGGCGGCCCACCATCAGAAATCTGACGAAGCTCGAAATTTCGGAGAAGAACGGCTCTGTGATCCTGGAGGTGAGGGCCGACGGATTTCTCTGGAACATGGTGAGAAAGATCGCGACCGTCCTGGAGAAGGTGGGATCAAAAGAGAGAGATATCGGCTGGGTTCGAGAGTTGCTCGATACTGGAATCAATCGGGGCGTAAATCCCGCCCCCGCCGAAGGTCTGATCCTGATGGACGTGGGTTACCAGGGCGTCGAGTGGACCATCGAGCCTTACTCCATGAGGATGGCTCAGGAGAGGCTGTCATCTTCTTGGAAAAGAGAGGCGGCCCTGGCGGAGGTCACGGGGATCCTCGCCAGGTCCATGGTAGTCTGAGGCGCTTTTTATAGCTCGAAGTTCAGAGGATGATCTCGATCCCCAGCTCCTCGGCCAGCTCCTTATAGCGGTTCCGGATGGTGACCTCCGTCACCCCCGCGACGTCCGCCACCTCTCGCTGGGTCCTCCGGTCGCCGCAGAGGATCGAGGCGATGTAGATCGCCGCCGCCGCGACCCCCGTGGGACCCCGGCCGCTGGTCAGCTCCTTCTCCGCCGCCTGGCGGAGGATCTCTATCCCCTTCGCCTGGACCTCGCCCTTGAGGGAGAGGCCGGAGCAGAAGCGAGGTATGTAGTCGATGGGGCTCGTCGGCATCAGCTTGAGGGATAGCTCCCGAGATACGAACCGATAGGTTCGCCCGATCTCCTTCCTCGAAACCCTCGATACCTCCGCGATCTCGTCTAAGGTCCTGGGGACGTTACACTGCCTGCAGGCGGCGTAAAGGGCCGCCGCGGCGACGCCCTCGATGGACCTTCCCCTGATCAGGTTCTTGTCGACGGCCTTCCTGTAGACGACGGCGGCCGTCTCCCTCACGTTTCGAGAGAGGCCCAGGGCCGAGGCCATCCTGCCCAGCTCCGACAACGCGAAGGCGAGGTTCCTCTCAGTGGCGTTGCTGACCCTGATCCTCCTCTGCCACTTTCGGAGACGGTATAGCTGGGCCCTGTTCTTGGAGGAGATGGTCTTGCCGTGGGAGTCCCGGTTCCTCCAGTCTATCATCGTCGACAGGCCCTTATCGTGGATGGTGTAGGTCATGGGAGCGCCCACCCTCGACCTCTTCATCCTCTGGTCGTGATCGAAGGCCCTCCACTCGGGCCCCTGGTCGATGAAGTTCTCGTCGATGACGAGGCCGCAGTCGCTGCAGACCAGCTCCGCCCTCTCGTAGTCGTGGACCAGGGCGTGGCTTCCGCACTCTGGACACTCGACGATGAACTTCTCGAACTCGTCTACCTTCTCTTTCTCTCGCCTGAGCTTGATCTTTTCCTGGATCTTCTCTTTCTCAGACCGTTCGATCTCCCTAATCTTTTCTATTTCTTCCACCGAATCCGCGCTCCTCGAAATAGAGTTTCTTTCCCAGGTGAACTGCTGCATCGACGTTCCGATTGGGCTTGACGACGATGTAGGGGCGATCCGTCGGACCGAATATGTCAAAAACCCGGCCGATCCTCGCTTTCTTCTGATCTACCACGACAGAATTGATCCTCGGAAGCTCTTCATTTTTTCCGCTCAACGGCTCTGTGCGCACAATCAACTTCTTCTGAACTAAATGATGGGTGGTGCCCAACCTCTTCAACCGGTCACCTCACCCCAGCTAGTTCGGGGTAATCATATATAAAGGTTCCGCAAACATTTTATTTGATGAGCTTTTGCCCCGGACTCAAAGTTTATCTTCTCTGGGAACCGTCCATGG
>CAZHAO010000003.1:0-24473 GCA_964530375.1 uncultured Methanotrichaceae archaeon | reverse complement strand
TCTTTGGGCCGCGAAGATCGCGACTTCAATTTCGGCTTGACCCGAAAGTTAATATGGGATAAGGGACATAACCATGAGATGGCTACAGCGCTAATATCTGCTGTAGTTTAGTGGCACGAGATGATGAAAATTACCCCCTTCATTGCTACTCCCTTACGTCACCTCGTGCCAACCCTTCATTGAAGCGATCTCGGTTTGGAGGAGGATCTTATATCTATCAGCATCAACCTGAGATTCTATGATCGCGTTTATCAGGTCCCCTTTTCTTATCTTAATGAGCATACATGATAAATGTTCGAAGATGCAAAATGATAAAATAGGATGGCCTACTACAGGCCTTTCCTATGAAGATCGCGGTTATTGGAGGCACTGGTGATTTCGGAAAGGGGCTTGTCATGCGCTGGGCGGCCGAGCATGAGATAATCTTGGGGTCCAGACGTAAAGATAGCGCAGAGAAATCCGCCGAAGAGATCTGCTCGGTCCTGAGGGCCAGGGGGATAGAGCCCAAGATAACAGGCTTAGAGAACGGTGATGCCATCAAGGATAGCGATCTTGTCGTTTTGACCTTGCCTTACGAGTTCGCCAGGTCGATGGTCATGGAGCTTTGTGGGAGCTTCAGAGATCAGGTCGTCGTATCTCCGGTAGTCCCCATGGTCCGGGTTGGAAAGCGGTTTGATTACATTCCGCCGGCAGAGGGAAGCGCCGCCCTCATGGTAAGAGACCTGCTCCCGCCTTCTGTCAAGGTGGTCGCAGCCTTCCATACCGTATCTTCTTCAGCCCTCCAGAACCTGGACAGGACGATTGAAGGCGATGTCCTCATCGCCGGCGACGATTCCGACTCCAAAGAGATCGTAGCCGACCTTGTGAGAATTATAGACTATCTTCGGCCCCTGGACGCGGGGGACCTGAAGGTTTCAGCCCAGATAGAGGGTCTGACGCCGCTCCTTCTGAATGTAAGCCGATTGAAGAGCAACGCCATCAAGTGCCCAGGGATAAGCGTTCTGAGCAGCCTGACCGATAAGAGGACCATCCGAGTTACAGGTACGTGCTGACCTTTTGAGGGGACGATCTTTTAAAGGGCGAGGCCCGCCCCCCGCCCGCCCCCAATAAATCCGCGATATCGTCATCCTTCGGAGGAGCGCCTCCAAGCCTTCCGCCTCTTTTTGGCTCTGAATTCTCGATTTATCTTTATAATCCATCAATTATCTTTTTGAATTGTCTCTCTGCTCTTCTTCTCTTGATGCCGTTCAGCTTGGCTATCTCCTCCCGATTGACTTCCACCTCGGCACCCTCTATCAGCTCCAGAAGCCTTCGTCCCCGGTCGGACCTGACGATGATCGTGGAGTAGCCTTCAGGGCTTCCCACCGATCCCACCGATATATCCGCCAGACGAGAGACGAAATCGCCACAAAATCGACAGCCTTCATTCACGTCCTCTTCCAGATCCGAAACCTTGCAGGAATGTTCTTCCCTCCCCACGAATATCGAGAACTTTCCCTTTCCTATCTGTATTCTATCGGCCTTCTCGAGATCTGCGGCGAACATATCCTGGACGTGGCGCCTCAGCTTCACCCGGTCGAAGCTTTCGAAACAGAAGAGGCCGATAAGGATGATCTCCGCATCCGGAAACTCCTCTCCGAGGCTTCCTTCGAGTTCCAGCTTTCTTGCCGCTCTGATCTGGCAGGGGGTCCCCACCACGGCCAGCCTCCTCTTTCCGCTTCTTAGCGCCTCCAAAAGCTTCGGGATGACCGACACCCTCAGGTATTTCGTTCCCCGCGAGTCCAGGACGGCTCCGACGCTCTCGGCTATGGCCGCCTCCGCCCTGTACTCCTCTCCCGACAGGACTACGACGGCGGCGTCTATGGCGCCTCTCTCGACAGCTTTGGCCAGAATGGTGGTGACAGCCCCGCCATCCTGCCCCTCTCGATGACCCCTGCATGCTAGAACGTCGCTAAATACGCCGATATCTTCGTCCATCTCCCCCCGAAGGAAACGGCCCTCGATCTCTCTCGTCTCCTCTGACGTCAGGGGGTAAATGTTCTTCATTTTTTTAACGGCGCTTGTGGGACAGATCAAAGCGCAGGCGCCGCAGGCAATACAATCTTTAGAAAAATCTCGGTATGGAGCGTCTATGGCCCTCTCGACGCCGCGGGAGACGGGGCTTATCGCCGAAACCCCCACCAGCTCCTGGCAGACCCGGGCGCATAGTCCGCAGAGGATGCAGCTCTCATCCGCGAGCCTGAACCTGGGGGATGAGACTCCGTATTCCTTTGCGAGGTTTGCGATCTTCGGCTCTTTGGGGCACCTGGCCAGCAGGAGCTCGAGGATCATGGCCCGGAGATGGAACAGGTCGGGGGAGGTGGTCTTCACCTTCAGCCCTCCCTCGACGGGGTAGTTGCAGGATGTCACGATAATCTTTCTTCCGTTTTTCTCGACCTCCACTGAGCAGAGCCTGCACACACCGGTGGGATCGAGGGCGGGGTGATGACAGAGGGTGGGTATATAAATGCCCTCTTCCCTGGCGGCCTCGAGGAGGGTCTTCCCATCATCGGTCTCTATCACTCTATCATCTATCCTCAACGTCACCTTCGCCATTGTCGAGTCACCTCTTCTCGCCTTCCTTTCCCGCATCGCTGGGCGAGAGGGTCGAGGCTTTTGGGACCGGGGAGGGAGACGATTTTTCGGAGACCCTGACGACGGCCTTCACCTTCGGCGGACATACGCGGAAGCATATGCCGCACCGGGAGCATCTCGATTGATCTATGACCATGACGGTGCTCTCGCCGTCTTCTGCCCCCTCTACTTCGTATATCGCCCCCTGGGGGCAGTTCTCCCTGCAGAGGCCGCACGCTATGCAGAGGTCTGGGCGGATGATATAAGATATCAGCTGCTCGCATACCAGGGCGGGACATCGTCGGTCCCGGATGTGGGCCTCGTACTCGTCCTCAAAGTGGCGGATGGTGCTCAAGACTGGGTTTGGTGCCGTCCGACCCAGAGCACAGAGAGAGGCCGACCTCATCAGGCCCGCAATATCATGGAGGGTATCGAGGTCCTCCTCCCGCCCCCTTCCCGCCACGATCTCGCTGAGGATCTCCCTCATCTGCCTCAGCCCCTCTCGACAGGGGACGCACTTTCCGCACGACTCGTCGCAGAGAAAGTCCACGAAGTAGCGGGCCAGGTCCACGGCGCAGGTATCTTCGTCCAAAACTATTATGCTTCCAGACCCCATCATGGAGCCGAGCCCCGTGAGCCGATCGAAGTCCACTGGCGTCTCCAGATGCTCTTCGGGTATTATCCCTCCCGAGGGCCCACCGGTCTGGACCCCCTTGACCCTTTTTCCTCCGGGAATTCCGCCCCCGATATCGTATATTATCTCTCTCAGGGTCATCCCCATGGGAACTTCCACAAGGCCGGTGTTGTTCACCTTTCCCACCAGAGAAAATATCTTCGTCCCCTTGCTTCCCTCAGTCCCGATGGAGCTGAACCAGCGGGCTCCTCGATTGATTATCAGGGGGATGTTGGCCCAGGTCTCAACATTGTTCAGAAGGGTGGGGCAACCCCATAAGCCCCTCTCGGAGGTGTGGACGTACTTCGGCTTCGGCTCGCCAACCTTCCCCTCCAGAGCATTGATCAGGGCCGTGGACTCGCCCGAGACGAAGGCTCCGGCCCCCCGATGCAACCTCACTTCAAAATCAAAGCCCGATCCTAGGATGTCCTCTCCCAGAAGGCCCATCTCTCGAGCCTGCGCTATGGCGATCCTAGCGTTCTCGACCGCCAGAGGATACTCCGCCCGGACGTAGATGAACCCCTCCACCGATCCTGTGGCATATGCCCCGATCACGAGCCCTTCGAGGACGCTGTGGGGGTTTCCCTCCATCAGCGCCCGGTCCATGAAAGCCCCCGGATCGCCCTCGTCGCAGTTCACGATCACATATTTGGGGCTCCCCGAGGCCCTCATGGCAGATTCCCACTTAAGCCCCGTGGGAAACCCTCCTCCACCCCGGCCCCGAAGGCCGGACCTCTTCACCTCGTCGACCACCTCCTGGGGCGTCATTCCAGATAAAACTCGGGCGAGGGCGCTGTACCCCCCTTGAGCTATATAATCTTCTATATTTTTAGGATTTATCTTTATATTATTATTTATTAAAATCCTGGTCTGGTGCTTGTAGAAGGGGATCTCGTCCTCGTGGACGGCCCTGACCCCGGTGGCAGGATCCACGTATAGGAGACGATCGATCAGCCTGTTCTTTAAAACGGTCTCCTCCAGTATCTCCGGCACGTCTCTCGGATTGACCTTTATGTAGTGAACCCCCAGGGGGTATACCACGACGATGGGGCCCTTTTCGCAAAATCCTGGACATCCCGTCTCCTTCAGCTCGATCTTCTTTTCAAGGCCCCTCTCGGCCATCTCTTCTCTGAAGGAATCGATGACCTTTCGCGCTCCGAGAGCCAGACATCCCGTGCCTGCACAGACCGCTATCTTTGGCGCTCCCGACTCGCCGGGATCTATTCGGGACCTCAACCTCTCCCTCATATCCTCGAGGTCCTGAAATGAGGCAAGCTTTGGCATAATCTCCCCTCAACTTCGCTTCTTCAGGATCTTCTCCACCCGTTCCAGGGTCACGCCGCCGTAGTACTCGTCGTCCACCGTCAACACAGGACCCATCGAGCAGCATCCCAGACAGTTCACCTTCCTCAGGCTGAAGGCCAGATCCGGAGTCGTCTCCTCCGGCCTTATATTCAGCCTCGAGGCGGTGAAGTCCAGCACCTTCTGGGCCCCCCGGACCTGGCATGCGGTGCCCATGCAGACCTGTATCATATGCCTGCCCACGGGGCTGAGGTTGATGGCCTTGTAGAAGCTGGCGATTCTGTAGATCTGACTGGTGGGAACCCCCAACCTTTCGCTCAAATGATCGATGACATCTCTTGGTATCCAGTGGAGTTCGCTCTGCAGGTCTAAAAGAAGCTGGATCAGAACCCCCTCTTGACCTCGATATCCGTCAATTATCTCGTCCACCTTCTCCAGATCTGCTGCATCCATTCCTCTGCCCTCCTTCTATTTTGTTCATTAACGAGTAAATCGAAGTCCTCCAACATCGACTCCATTTCTGCTTATGGATGAGGAAACAGGCCAACGGCTCCTGATGAGCCGAAGGGCCCACATAAAACCGACCTCAACTCGCTCAAAGAATGTATCCCGCCCATGCCAGCACTGCGGTTGGGATGGAATCGAGAAGAGAAGTAGTTTGCGGGGGAGAAGAGCGATCCATCTCCGCCGAGGGGAAGATGGGCGTCACTTTGGGGAGCGTTCGTCCTCACATTCATGGGCGTTTTTAGAGGATGCCGCCCACAAGATCCTCAGGGCTCAGCCCGGACATCTTGAGGATGAGGTAGGCCCCCAGGACCGTCCCCGCTATGCACCCGACGTTGGCGAGGGCAGCCACCAGTATCACTCGGAAGAGGGGTATCGCCATCAGCTCCTTGAAGGTCTCGGCCTCGACGAGCTTCTTTGTGTCGGCCATGGTAGGCTTCCTCTTCCAGGCCTCCACGATCCCTGCAAACCAGCCCGCTGCGATCAGGGGGTTTAGGCTCGTCATCCAGGCGACCATGAAGGCGGTCAGGGCCGATAGGGGGTGGCCCCGGGCCAGGACGACTCCCGCGGCGCTGAGGACGCCGGTCGCCAGAAACCAGATCTTGAGGGCGTCGAGGAACCGCTCGCTACCGCTGCCGGCGATCAGGACGGCGGCGATGGTGACCACCACAAGAAGCGTCAGGGCGGCTCCGATCAGCTTGGGGGCCGAGACCCTCCTCTTGGAGGTCCTCTCCATCTTCTCGAAGGATGGGATCTTCTCTGGATGGGCGAGGTACTTCGTTATCCCCTCCCTGTGGCCAGCGCCGACGACGGCCACCACTCGTCCCTCTCTTCCCAGGCGGATCAGGTTTCGGGCGATGAAGGCGTCCCTCTCGTCGATCAGAACCTGAGCGGCCCCCGGCGATACCTCCCGGAACTCCTCGATGATCGCAGAGACGACGTCCTCCTCGGTGACCTTTTCGATGTCGATCTCTTCGCCCTTCCCGAAGGCCGCGGGGATCATCGAGCCGACGAGCTTCGCCTTCTCCAAAAAGCTCATCGCAGACCAGAACCTTTGGATGGTGACGGCGATGTCTCTATCCACCAGAGCCACCCTCGCCCCCGTCCTCTCGGCGACCTCGATGGCGGCGATCATCTCGGAGCCGGGCTTGACCCCCAGATCAGAGCCGATCTTCTTCTGGACGTAGGCGAGGAACCACTGGACCAGGAGGAGGTAGAGCTTGCCGCCGCTGAGGATCTCCTTTATCTGGATCTCTCCCGTCTCCTCCTGGCCCGTGAGGGCGCGGTACCTCCTGTTGCAGAGCTCCACGGCGACGACGTCGGGGTGCAGCTCCTCGATGGCTCGCGTCACCTCTTGGACGCTCTTCTCGGATACGTGAGCCGTCCCCACGATGACGATCTCGCCTTTTTTGCCCTCCTGAGGGGCCTGGCGGATCTCTGCCTCTCCGGCGCCCTTTGAATCCATATCTTCCAATTCGATTACCTCGCGGTGGCCCATCAAAGGACGACCACCTAAAAAAACCCTTTGTGGACGATGGCGGCGGATTCGATTGGTCTGATCACCACCCAGAGCAGATCTCTATCGCCCTGAGGAGGTCTGATCGGGAGACTATGCCGACGAGCTGGCCGTCCTCCATCACGGGAAGCCTCCTGATCTGGCGCTCCATCATCTTCTTCATCGCCTCGGCGGCGTCGGCGTTCGGCTCGATGACGTATATCGCCTTCACCATGATCTCCCCCACTGTGGTGGTGCCCCTCTTCTCCTCGGGGACCTTCTGGACGTCGGAGATGGTCACGATCCCCGCGAGCTTCCCGTCCACCGTCACCGGGTAGCCCCGATGCTTCTCGCGGAACATGAGGTTCATGATCTCGGTGAGGGGCGTCTCCGGCGAGACGGTCTTGGGGTCCTTCGACATGATGTCTCTCACCTTAACCCCCTCCAGGGGGACGACGATGGCCGTCGACCTCTCCTCGTCAGAGGCCGCGATGTAGATGAAGACGGCTATCACCACCAGGAGGATGCCTCCGCCGAAGAGGCCCAGGAAGGCCATGAGGATCGCAAAGAACTTGCCGATGTTCGCCGCCCGCCTCGTCGCCTCGACGTAGGCCATCCGGGAGGCGAACCAGGCCCGGAGGACCCTCCCCCCGTCCATGGGGAAGGCCGGCAGGAGGTTGAAGACCATGAGGACGATGTTGATCACCCCCAGGGTCCAGAGGAGGGTGGTTAGGGGGTGGCCGCCGCCCAGGAGGATGGCCGACTGGAAACTCAGAAGGATCGATCCGACCCCGAGGATCCCGCTGACGCTCGGCCCCGCCACCGCCATCCTCGCCTCCATCCCCGGGTCTCGGGGGATGTCCTCCATCGAGGCTACGCCGCCGAAGAAGTAGAGGGTGATGCTCCTGATCTTAATCCCGTACCTCATCGCGATGAAGGAGTGGCCCAGCTCGTGGAGGGCGACGCAGATGAAGAGGAGGATGGAGAAGGCAAAGGAGTAGAGCCATTTCGTTATGGGAGGCTCGACAGCCCCAAACCCGTAGGAGAGTTTGTAGACCTCGCCAAAGAGGGTGACGGAATCTATGGGCAAACTTCCACGAATGTTTGCGAATCCGATGGCGACGAAGGGTATGATCGCGAGGAAGGTGATGTGAAGCCTGATGGGGATCCCGGCGATCCTCCCGATCGAGAAGGCGGAGCTCATGATCAGAGACTCGCCCTGCCAGTTAATATCTTTTTTGAGGGGTGGGATAAAGTCGCCGCTGATCGACCTTCAGGACCTCTCTTTGTTTCTAAAGCGACTTGGGTGAAGGGGCTGATCGCACACACTTAATCCATTTCATGACCTTTTGTATTACTTAGATAGAAATAGTTATAACCAAGCGGCTCCTTGAGGAGCCATGGCGGACTACCATCCCTCGGACAGCCGCCAAATCGGAGGATCGAGATCATGAAGACCATACCCACGTTGATGCTATCATCATTTCTGTTTCTGTTGCTGGCGGTGCCCTCGATGGCCGCGGGCGACACCTTGCACATATTCGGCAACGCCAATACGGACGACGTCATAGACGAGGAGGATATCGCCGCCATCGAGGCGATGATCGGTGGATCGGAGGAGGAGACGGAGCTTGCGGACGCCGACCACGACGGCGACCTCGACGAGGACGACCTGGATCGGGTGGAGGAGATAATCCGGGGCGATCCGACGGAGATCACCCTCATCGACTCGACGGATAAGGTCGTGACGGTGAACGTTCCCGTCTCGAGGATCGTTCCCCTCCAGATGCGCCACGCCACCGCCGTCATAGTCCTCGGCGGCGAGGAGAAGATCGTCGGCGTCGATAGCACAGTTCGTGAGCGAGATCTGCTCTTCGGAAACCTGAGCACGAGACCTTCAGTTGGTGCCACCAAGGAGCCGGACGTCGAGGCGATCCTCGAGCTCGATCCTGACCTCGTCATCACCTTCACCCATCTCGGACCCCAGGACCAGCTGGACGATAAGCTCCCTCCCGAGGTCGCCCTCGTGCGGTTCGACCTCTCTCGGTCCGACAAGTTGAAAGAGGAGATGATGGCCCTCGGCTACCTCATCGGCGATCGAGAGGCTGTAAAAGATTATGACGAGTGGTACGACCAATACATGGGAGCCGTTATGGAGAGGGTCTCCGAAATCCCCGAAGAGGACAGGGTCAGGGTCTTTTTGGAGAGGGAGAGCACCGACAAGGAGCCTTCCGTCCGGTGGGCCTACGCCAGCGATACCGGTTACACCGACCTCTGCGACGTCGCTGGGGGGGTGAACATCGCTAAAAAGAAGATCGATTACAACGGCGACGTCGAGGCGGAGTGGGTGATGGAGGAGAACCCCGCAGTGATCATAGGCCTCTCCTACAGCGGCGGCTACCAGGCGGAAGACGACGCTCCCCTGGGAGCGTATCGAGACGGGATCATGACAGCTCCCGGCTTCGATCTCGTGGACGCCGTGAAAAACGATCGGGTCTACATAATCTCAGGCGACTTCTCCCTCGGCCCTCAGATGACCATCGGGACCGTCGCCGTCGCCAAGTGGCTCTACCCTGATCTCTTCAGCGACCTCGACCCCGAGGCGATCCACCAGGAGTTCTTGACCGAGTTCATGCACGTCGACTACGACCTCGCCGAGCACGGCGCCTTCGTCTATCCGCCGATGGAGTAACATCGCCGGAAGACTAAAACCAGGTGCCTCTGATGGACATAGAGGCTTCGAGCCAGCCCCCGTCAGCTGACGGGGGCATCACTTTTTTTCACCCCACGTTCACCAGCCGCCGAACCATGGCGCTGTGCTCCACCATGCAGGCGACGATGTAGGCCTCCTCGAGGGTCGCGCCGACGGCGAAGACGCCGTGACCCCGGACGATGCAGGCTCTGCTGCCCAAAAGGGCGGCCGAGGCGTTCTTCGCCAGATCGAGGCTTCCCATCTCCCCATCGATGATGGGGACGGCGCCGAGAAACCTGGACCCCTCGCCGTCCATCGGCTCGAAGGGACCCTCCTCCAGGATCGAGGTGGCGACGGCGTAAGGAGAGTGGGTGTGGATGACGGCTTCGGCCTTCGTCTTCTCGTAGATGGCCCTGTGGACGACGGTCTCGCAGCTGGCGAGGACGTCCTCGGGACACGGCCCCTCCCGGGTCACCTCGATCACCTGGTCGGAGCCGATCTCGTCGAGCATCGATCCCGTGGAGGTGATCAGGATCTTTCCTTCGAAAATAAGGCTGATGTTGCCGAAATGGGCGTAAGCGAGGCCCGAGGCGACGACCTTTCGCCCGAACTTCGATATCTCCTCTTTAGGGTCCATCGCCTTCACCTCATGCCAGGACGAAGGGGACGGCGGTCGTCCCCATCCCGCCAAACGGGTCGGTGGCCTCCACCTCGATCGAATATCCGCCGGGGTCCCAGAACCTCGTCTCCCAGCGGCCAGAATATACGCCGTTGCCGTCAAAGTCGCGCATGGGGATCCTGATCTCCCTGCCTTCGCCGACGACGTGGATCTCGACCGAGGATACGTCTCCCGAGACCCCCGCCTCGATCATGACGGGATCTCCGGCCGAGGCCGTGGACCTGCTCAGCTCGAGGCTGAAGACCTGGGGGTCGGCCCTCTCTTTCGGCTCCTCCACGAGGGATAGGGCAGAGGAGAGGTTGATGGCTCCGTAGCCGTAGGTGTTGTCAGGGCCCGAAAGGCCTATGTCGTCGGCGGACCGAAGGAGGGCCCTCTTGACGGAGGCGGGGTCGAGGCCGGGCTGCTTCTCCAGGATCACCGCCGCGGCTCCCGCCACCTGGGGCGCGGCCATGGAGGTCCCGGACATCGTCCCCTCGCCGTGGAGGGTTCCTGACTGGGCTGAGGCGACGTCGACCCCCACCGCCACCAGGTCCGGCTTGACCCGGTTGTCGGGGGTCGGGCCCCGGGACGACCTCTGGAATATCTCTCCCGCGGGGTCCATGGCGCCGACGGTTATCACCTTCTCTGCGGTCCCCGGCGTGACGATGGACCTCTCGGCGGGGCCGGAGTTGCCGGCGGCGACGCACATGATGATCCCCTCGTCCACCATCCTGTCGCAGGCCGAATCGAGGAGGGTGGACCCGTCGCTCGGCCCCTCGCCGCCGACGCTGAAGGAGATCACGTCTATCCCCAGGTCTCCCTGGTTCTCTAAAATCCAGTCGAGGGCGGTGAGGGCGTCGGACAGGTAGCATGCGCCGTCCTTGTCCATCACCTTGATCACCACAAGGTTGGCTCCGGGAGCCACCCCGCCCTGATCGCCGGTCCCCGCGATGAGGCTCGCGCAGTGGGTGCCGTGGCCATGGTCGTCGTAGACATCCTCCCTGCCGTTGACGAAGTCCTTGAAGGCGATGATCTTGGGGTCGACGGTCAGGATGTCGTCGTCCATGTCGTCGATGGATCGGTGGTTGGGGTCGGCTCCGGTATCGAGGATCGCCACCGTCATGCCTCTTCCATCGTAGCCGTCGGTGCCGAATCGGGGGTCGGTCCTGGGGGTGTACCCCTCCGAGACGTCGCCCAGGATGGTGAGCTTCTTATCCTCGTAAACTCCCTTCACCCCCTCGGTCTTGGCGAGCCCCTCCAGCTCGTCCCTCGGGACCATCATCGAGGCGCCGGAGAGGACCTTGAACTCCTCGTCCACCCTCTCCTGGGCCTCCGGCTCCCGGCCCTTCAGGGATACGTTCTCCTCGGTGAGGACGATGACTTGGAGCTCCCGATCTTCCCGCTCTTCGAGGCTGTCCTCGATCCGGTTGGAGTTGAGGTCGAGGGGGTCGAGGACCTTGAGGACCAAGTCGCCATACATGGCGGCGTTTCCAGCCCGATCTACGGCGACGATGACGATCCTGTGGTCTCCGGGCGAGAGGTTGGAGCTGCAGCGACCTTCGTACCTTCCGCTCCGGGCGAGGTCGATGAGGGGCACGTACCGCCCGCCCACCTCGGCGTAGACGGTCTCGACCGCCCCGTCGTCACTCACCCAGGCGGAGATCTCGACCCCGGCGACGTTCGGGTCGCCCTGCTTCATGATCATCGGAGCCACGTGGGCGTTGAAGATGACAGGAGCCTCTCCGTCGTCGTCGGGGTTCAAGGCCGAGTCCAACCTCTGGAGGAACCACCCTGGCGAGACCTCCTGAGGTTCGTGAAGGCTGACGGAGATGGCCGCGCCGCTGGAGACGAAGACTACGATCGCCACCAGGGCGACCGATAAAAATGAAGGATTTGGGCGGCTCATCTCCGGAGATTTTACTTCTTCATCCGATTAATAACTTCCCAGCTTTCTGATCCCCGTGCTGGCGGAGGTCGTCTCTGTCTCCTGGACCGGAGCTGAGCTGTTGATCTCGATCGTCAGGACGTCCTCGAAGTAGGAGATCTCGCCGCCAGCGGCTGCCGCCACGGTGACGACGTAGACTCCGTCTGGCACGCCCGTGGCGTCCCACGTCCCGACGCGCTCGTCGCCAAGGGTGGGGGCGAGCTCTATTGTGGCCATCTCCTCGCCGTCCTGGTTCTGGATCTGGGCCCCCGCAACGGTGATCTGCGCCGTGCTGGTGTCGGCCATCGAGCCGAGCTTGACCCCACCCGTCACTTCAGAGGATTTTGAGCCGGAGGCGTAGAGGGTTACGGGGTTGAAGCAGGCGACGCAGTCCATCGTCTTCACCGTCGGCTCCTCCATGGAGGGCTCTGATATCATCTCCTCGATCTCGGCTCCGCTGACGATCGTCTCGTTGGACCCGGTATCATTTCCGGCTATTTCCTCCGCCACCTCAGTAACTGCAGCCGAACCTTCGACGACCTCATCCTCGGCGGCGACGGTCTCCTCCGTCGCGAAGAGGTCCGTATCAGAATCGCCCTCATCGGGAACGACCTCAAAGGTGACGTATATCTTCACTGGGCCGGGCCTGGCGGGGTTCGGGTCGGCCCGGACGTCTTTCAGGACGGCCCTGACGGGGGGCAGGTTCGCCTCCCAGTCGTTCCAGGTGTAGAGGCTCGATTCGTATCCCATCAGCTGGAGGGCGTACCAGACCATGGCCGCCCTGGCGCCGGCGTTGGAGTAGACAACGACCGGCCCGTCAGCGTCGAGGCTGGCGAAGGCGTCCGCCAGGTCCCCGCTGCTCCGCACCCGGCCGCCCGTTTGGACCTCGTCATAATCGATGTGGATGGAGCCCTGGATCTTGTCCGCGGCGTACTCCTCGAGGGTCCGGGCGTCGACGAGCTGGAGCTCGCCGCTGGAAACCGCCTCGTAGTCGGCCAACAGCCCCGACCTCACCCGGGGCTCGTAGGTCACAGCGGGCCTCTCGTTCGCCTTCGTCTCCGTTGCTAGCCCCGCGGCCTTCCACTCCTCTCGCCCTCCGTCCAGGACCATGACGTCGTCGTGGCCGAGGTATCTCAGGGCCCAGAAGACGAAGGGGGCGACTGATATGCCGTCGCAGGGTTCGCAGTCGCCGTAGACCACCACCGAGTCGTCGGGGGATATGCCGGCGTTCCCGAAGATCTCGGCCATCTCGGCGGCGGACTTGGGGTTGTTATTCTCGTCGAGGAGCTCGTCCCAGTAGAGGGGGATCGCCCCCTTGATGTGGGAGGTCTCGTAGTCGGACCCCACGTCCAGGATCACGTCGGCGCCCTCGGCCTCCTCGACGGAGGCGAGAAACTCGGGGTGAACGAACTCTCCGTCATCGCTCTCGGACTCGTTCTCCATGGCGGCCCGGGCCTCCTCCGGCCTCAGGGGCTTCACGCCCGCGGTATCGTCCCCCCAGGTGTGGCCGAGGAAGTTGAAGATGTCCAGATTGGAGGTCGTTATCCCCTTGCAGGCGGGGCAGTCCCACCTGCCCTTGTGCGCATCTGTAAGCTCCTCATAATTCTGGTTGGATGTCGCATTTACAACGGCGACCAGAGCGAATATCAGAGCCAAAGTCCAGGCAGTCTTGCCGATCCTGGACAGGATACCTGAAAATTTGCCCCCGGCCCTTGCGCCGGGCCTGCGATTTGAAGATCCGTCTTCTCTAACCAAAAATAACATGGCTTTTCCCCTAAAACTAATTGCGAAGTGTGATCACCTTAAAGCTGTTGAGATAGGGCCTCGTTGAAGTCCCATCCGGACCGAGGGAGGAGCTCCACCTCTCCCAGCTCCTCTTCCATCTCGTACCCTTTCGCGTCCTTGGCCGAGAGGACGATGGCGTACCTCCCCTCCTCCATCAGGGCGGTCTGGAGGGTGCCGACGAAGACGTTCCCGTCGGATCGGTCCATCCGGATGTACTGGTTGGGCATCGAGGTCGTGAGGACGTTCTTGGTCCGGGCCGATATCGTGGCGACCCCGTATTTAGAGTCGACGACCGCCTCCACCGTCACCGGAGCGCCCAGCTGGGCTCGGGCCGGATATATGGAGGCGTCGACGAGCTTGAGGGGTAAGACCGCGTCGCCCATGATGGGGTAGACGTCTCTCGCCCTCTCGTTGATGACGCGGGGAAGGTCTGCAAATCCGTCGCTCCCCGAGACGTTCTGGCCGGGGCCGCTGAACTCGTCGGATCCTACGTAGTCGCCCCAGAAGTTTCCGCCCTCAGGATAGGCCGCATACCACTGGTTCACCCCCCTATCCTCGGCGGGGATGACGCAGTCGAAGATCCTGTTCTTGTATACGTGGTTTCCGTCGGTGTTGACGAAGACCCCCTTCTCGCTCCCGGATATGTTGTTCTCGAGAACGGTGTTGTTTCCGTCGGGGCCTTCTTGGATCTGGATCCCGAAGTCTGAGTTGTCGGCGATCTCGTTTCCTCTTATGAGGTTGTACCCCGACCCGGACTGGAGGAATACCCCCACGACGCCGTTTTCTGAGATATCATTTTCGAGGATCTGGTTGTTGGAGCAGCCATGGATCATCTTGATCCCGGAGTTCTTGTTCCTGGAGAGCCTGTTCTTCATGATCAGGTTCTCGTCGCAGTCGGTGAAGGCGTAGATGCCGTAATCGTTATCCTCCGCCGCGTTCCCCCGGATCACGTTCTCGGAGCAGGAGGGGAAGAGGCATATCCCGTACTCGCCGTTGGAGCTCGCGACGTTGTTTCTGATGAGGTTTCGGTTCGAGTTGGAGAGGTATATTCCGTACCACCCCTCGCCGCCGAGGCCGTTGTAGTTCGCGACGTTATCTTCGATCCTGTTCTCGTCGGAGAAGACGAGGCCTATCCCCCACTGGACAGATCCGGTGACGGTGTTGTTGGTGATGGTGCAGTTATGAGAGCCCACCAGATGGATCCCGTAAAAACCGCCCTCGACGGTGAAGCCCGAGACGCTCACGCCGTCTGCCGCGATCTTGAGCCCTATATCCCGCTCGCCGGCCCTGATCCTGGCGTTCGTGCCCACAAGGCTGATGCTCTTTGCGATCTCCACCCTGTCGTAGACCCCAGGACCTGCGAGGATCGTATCTCCGGCAGCGGCTCCATTTATCGCTGCCTGGAGGTCTGAGCCTGTCTGATAAGTCGTCGCCGATGCGGCCGTCAATAACAGAATCGCCAGGGTCGCCGTGGCGCTGAAGAGGCGGCAATGGTCCGCTGAAGCTCTCAACCTAACCCACCGAGCTTAAGGAGGAGCTTCGGTTAATAAAGCTAACGGGACCCCTTATCGGGAATAAACGGTTGCTGGGGGCCAAAATTTTCAGCCCCGCCCTCCAGGAGGCTTTTATAGGGGTCATGTAGGTCAAAGATGAACAAAAGTCTTTTTATTTATCCCGGCTCATGGGGGCTTGAGGTGTTCAGTTTGAAATATTCGCTAAAATTGGGCTGCGCCCTGGCCTGTGCCGTCCTGATGTTGGGGGCGGCCATCGCCATGAGCTGGTCCTCCGAGAGCATGCTGACGGACGACACGTATATCGTCGAGGGCGTCGACGAAGATAACTTCGGCACCGAGGAGATCCTCTGGGTCTCCTCCTCCGATCCTGCGAGGGAGTCCTGGCTCGGCTTCGATACGGTCCTCATGATCGACGCCCTGGGGATAGAATCCTCCGATGACGTAGATTCTGCGACCCTGAAGGTCTACGCCAAAGAGATAGAGACCCCCGGCGAGGTGGAGCTCCACTTCTACAACCACGGCTTCTACGAGGATACCATCGCATGGGACGAAGATAAGCCCGAGTACGATGAAGAGGTGGATGATCTCATAGAGGTCACCGAAGAGGGCTGGTACGAGTTCGACGCCGCCAACGTCGTGAGGAAGGCGATCGATGAGTGTCCCGACTGTCCCTTCACCTTGGTCATGGTGGCAGCAGGGGACGCCTCCGTCGGTTTCGCCTCCAAGGAGGACTCCGACGGGAACGTGCCCCTATTGACGGTCGCCACCGCCGAGGAGTGATCCCGCAGATCTATGATCTTTGGAGCGTCGGGGATCGTCCGGCAGCTCCAAAATTAACTTTTTATATGTCATCATCCCTGTCCCGTCCCTGATGTCTCGCTCTCTATCCGGCACCGGAAGGTCGGCATCCACCCTAGGCCTTTTGGCCATCCTCGCCCTCGCCGTCATGCCTTTTTTCGCCCTGACGGGGGCCGCGGACGACGTGATCTTGGTGAAGTCTCCGGGCTGCACCAAGTGCGCCGCCGCCGAGGGGACGCTGGAGGAGGTTCTGGCCGACTATCCGGATAGAAAGCTTGCGATCTACGACGTATATACCGAGGAGGGGCGAAATGTAGTCCGGGAGCACCGGCTCAAGGGCGGAGTTCCTTCCATCGTGGCCGGTAACGTATCGATCGCTTACCAGGATTACGAAGGCGACCAGGCCCTCCTGGAGGCGCTGGTCAGGGAGGCCCTCGCCTCGGATTCGTCCGGGACCGGAGGGCCCGAGGCGCCGGGCGCCATAGGCTCACCAGAGGAAGGCTTTGGCCCTGTGACGGTCCCCGACGGGTCCGAAGAGGAGATCGCCGTCTCCTCCCTCTCCATGGCTACGGTATTTCTGGCGGGGCTCCTGGCCGGGTTCAACCCCTGCCTTCTGGGGATATTGGCGTTTCTCGCCACCGCCGTCATCTCCAGCAGTGGCCGCCGTCGGGACCTGGTTCTGATGGTGGCCTTCTTCTCTTTGGGGATATTCGTCATCTACTACCTCTTCGGCGTCGGGATGCTGAAGACCATCCACGCCGAGGCGGTGGCCTCGAGGTTTCGGATCGCCCTCACCATCCTTCTCGTTGCCCTGGGGCTCGTCCACGTCGAGGACGCAAGGCGCCTTTCGGCCGGAGGCCATTCCCTCTTCAAGGCGAGCTGGTCTCAGAAGTACGTTGAAGGAGCCCTCTCGAAGGGGAAGTTCAGCTCTTACTTCCTCCTGGGGGCCCTCTTTTCCCTGGTGAAGGCTCCTTGCGTCGGCGCCGTCTACATCGCCATCCTCGGCCTCATCTCCAGGGAGGGATACTCCTCGGGGGCGGCCTACCTCCTCTTCTACAACCTGGGGATCGTATCGCCGATCCTCATCCTCGGCGGCGTCATCGCCCTGGGCATGAGCCCCGAGAAGGTCGACGACTTTAGGAAGGACCATCGGGCCGGGATCAGGCTGGCGACGGGGCTCACGCTCCTCGCTCTGGCCCCTCTCATCTACTGGCAGGTGATCTGAGGCCAAGGCTGTCTTCCTCTCCTCTGACGATTCGGGCCTGTGCAAAAAGATTAATACCGGCGAGATGTTTTTCGCTTTCGAGGTGAACGCTTGTTTTTGATAGGAGAGGCGCTGATGGGGGACGAGCCCGAACTCGCTCATATCGATCTATTAATCGGTGACAAAGACGGACCTGTGGGGATGGCCTTCGCGAACGGCCTCGCCCAGCTCTCGGCGGGCCACACCCCGCTTCTTTCAGTGATAAGGCCCAACCTTCCGCCTAAGCCCGCCACCTTGATAGTGCCGAAGGTCACAGTGAAGAGCATGGACCAGGCCGCTCAGATCTTCGGCCCCGCCCAGACCGCCGTCGCCAAGGCGGTGGCCGACTCCGTCGCCGAGGGGGTTATCCCAAAAGCCGAGGTCGAGAACCTGGTCTTGGTCGTCAGCGTCTTCATCCACCCCCAGGCCCGGGACTACGACGCCATATACCGGTACAACTACGGCGCCACGAAGCTCGCGGTGAAGAGGGCGATGGAGGGCTTCCCGGACATCGATACCGTCCTCTACGAGAAGGATAGGTCGACCCACCCGATCATGGGCTTTAGGGTCATCAGGCTCTGGGACCCGCCCTACCTCCAGGTGGCTCTGGACCTGGTGGACCTGGCGGTCGTCCGAAAGGTCCTATCCCAGCTTCCGGATAGCGACCACCTCCTCATCGAGGTGGGAACGCCCCTGGTCAAGAAGTTCGGGGCCTCGGTGGTGAGGGAGATCAGAAACGTCCGGCCCAGCTCCTTTGTGGTCCTGGACCTCAAGACCCTGGATACCGGGAACCTGGAGGTGAGGCTCGCCGCCGACGCCACCGCCGACGCCGTGGTGATCTCGGGGCTCGCCCCGAAGAAGACCCTGGAGCTGGCGATCAAAGAGGCGAGGAAGACAGGGATCTACTCGGTGATCGACATGCTGAACGTCCCCGACCCCCTGGCGGTCCTCCGGTCCCTTGCGGCCCTCCCTGACGTGGTGGAGATGCACAGGGCGATCGACCAGGAGTCGGAGAAGCACAGCTGGGAGGCCATAGCCGAGATCAAGAAGATGGCAGCCGAGACCGACCGGCAGCTCCTCGTCGCCGTCGCCGGCGGGATCAGAGTCGATACCGTCGCCGCAGCCCTCAAGTCCGGGGCCGACATCGTCGTCACCGGCAGGGCGATCACCGGGTCCAAGGACGTCAAGGACGCCGCCGAGCAGTTCCTGGCAGAGCTGAAGCAGACGGAGATAGATCAGTACAGAGTGATGACCGACTTCTGAGATGCGCCCCCTCTTCGCCCTCCTCATCCTCTTCATCCTGACAGGATCGGGCCGCCCCCTGACGGAAGTTCCCGTGGGCGATGGCTCCGATCCCGCCGGGGCCGTCATCCTCGTCGTCGACGGCATGGGGTCAGCTTACGTTTATCCCGAGCTTCGGGCCCGAGCCGTCGATGATGAGAGCCCCCTCGGCTCCGCCCTCCTCTTCAACCTGACGGGGAGGGGCGCCCGAGTTCTTAACGTGACCGTCCCCGTCCCGGAGACGGGCCCCAGCCACTCGGTCCTGGTGACGGGCTGCTCGTGGGCCGACACCGCAATTCTGGGCACCCCCGGAGCGACGATCTTCGATCTCGCCAGGGAGGAGGGCCTCGTCTGCATCGCCCTCCTCCAGCGGGGCGACTCCATCGGCATGGTCCTGGAGCAGGACGGCCTCCTCTTCTTCGACGACAACTCCCTCTGGGGCGCCGAGCCCCTTCTCGGCTCCAAGGCCGACCTTCCTTCGGACTTAGAAGACCTCCTCTGGGCCTGGAGAGACCGCTTCCCCCTCTACAACCAGGAGAGGGGCGTCCCCGGCTACGTCGGTTACAACGCCTGGGGGCTGGACGCCGCCGCCGAGGTCGTCAGTGCGATGGGATCTCGCCCCTTCCTGCTGATGGTGAACGTCGGGGCCGTCGACAGCGCCGGCCACAATCTGGGACCCAAAGGGTACGTCGAGACGATATCGGGCCTCGACGCCCCCCTCGGGCGGCTCGTCGAGGCCTGCGAATCTAACAACGTCGTTATTCTGATCACCGCCGACCACGGCATGTCCTTTCCCTCTGACGAGGGCAAAGGCGGCCACTCCTCCGCCAAGTACTCGTCCCAGCCGGAGTCTCTCAAGGTCCCGGCGGTCTTCATCGGGCCCGGGACGGACGACCTCGTCCTGGCCGGGAACTGGTCGGAGGTGGACCTGGCCCCCACCCTCCTGGACCTGTTGGGCATGAGGCCGGATCTGCCCCTATCCGAGGGGCGGGTCATCCCCGTCTCGAAATGCTTCGACCTCACCGTCGACGTCGGGAAGGTGGCCGACGTCGAAGTTCGAAGAGATGGCGACCTCGTGGCTCGGGCCACCGGCGATTCCCAATACCTCTTCAAGAACATGGAGCGGGGGTCTTACTCAGTGGAGTCGGGTGGAAGGGAGGCATCTGTTCAACTATATGGTGACCAGGTTCTCGATCTGACCGGCGAGTCTCCTCGGGGCTCGGAGGAGATGGTACCTTCGATCTTCGACCGGCTGAACCGGAAGTCGGTCGCTGCCATCCTGATCCTGGTGATAAACGTCGTCGGTGCGGTCGCGATCTTCTGGATAATCAGGAGAGGATGACTGTAACGATCTTCAGGATAGTCGGGAGAAGATGGCAACCATGACCGATGATCAGCATCGCCGAGATCCGAGAACGCTCCATATTTATCTCATATGAATAAGATTTCGGGCCGGGGCCGTCCCCTACGCCACCGACAGGGCCATGATCCGGGGGCTGATAATCAAAAGCGAGCTGGCGGAGAGGGCCACCGACATCGGGGTCCAGACGATCGTCGAGGGGCCGGGGCAGATCCCCATAGACGAGATCGCGGCGAACGTCAAGGTGATGAAACGGCTCTCGGGGGAGAGGTCCTTCTACATGCTGGGGCCCCTGGTCACCGACATCGCCCCCGGGTACGATCACCTGGTGGCGGCCCTCGGCGCGAGCATCTCCAGCGCCAGCGGGGCAGACTTCATCTGCTACGTCACCCCCGCAGAGCATCTGGCCCTCCCCAACGTCCAGCACGTAAAGGAGGGGGTGATGGCCGCTAGGGTGGCAGCCTCCGTCGGCGATATGATCAAGAACGGCGACCGGGACCAGGACCTGGCCATGGGCAGGGCTCAGCGGGACATGCTCTTTCGCCATCGGCCATCGATCCCGAGACGGCGATGAGGATGATGGCCGAAAGATCCCCGTCCGACGGGAAGGTCTGCACCATGGGCGGAGACTTCTGCGCCCACAAGATAGTGGCGGAGAATATAGACCTCCGCCGGTGATGCTCACTTCCCGAGGAGGCTCGCGAGGAACCTGAGGACCGCGGTGCTGGAGAGGGCAGCTTTCACTTTGGCCTTTGCCTTCCAGGTTGTGCCCTCGATGCTGATCTCGCCCAGGTCATTTGCCTCCTGGAAGGCCGCCACCGGGTCGTCCGACTTGAAGACCCTGGTGATCGCATCCTCTGTGGAGTTCACCACTATCGTCGGGTCTTCGATCTCCCCTTCCGTCGTGTTCACTATGATGCCGTCCTTCGTCTCAAGGCCCGCCATGAGGACTGAGCCGTCCGACTTTGATATCTCTATCTGGACCCTTTCGTCTCCGAGGAGGGTCTTCAAGATGTCCGGGGCGTTTTCGGCGCCCAGGTTGTAGACTTCGACGGCGTGCTGAATGTCTTCAAAGGCGATGGCAGAGCCCGGAGCCGATAAGGCGAACGCCAGGGCCGCCGCCAGGATGAAGATCGTCATTTTCATAATCGTCCTTCTTCCCCTCGGCGATTAATATCCTTTTTCAATCGGAATATTCTATTCGAGATCCGAAGCTCGGCGAATCTTTAAGTACGTTCTTGTCCGATGATATTTCGAGTATGGAAATATTGGTGCTCTGCATCGATCGAGACGACGACCTGGGCCGGAAGGCCGGGATCGAGAGCCCCATCGTCGGGAGGGCCGCCAACGTCGAGGCGACTCTAAAGCTGGGCCTGGCAGACCCCGAGGACTCTGACGTCAACACCATCCTCGGCGGGATCAAGGTTTACGACGACCTCGCATCCCAGGGTCGGGCCGTCGAGATCGCCTCGGTGGCAGGCGACTCCAACGTGGGCCTCGTATCCGACGGGAAGATCGCACATCAGATCGACGCCCTCATCGAGAGGTTCCGGCCGGAGGGGGTGGTGGTAGTCTCGGACGGGGCTGAGGACGAGGCGATCCTCCCCCTAATCCAGTCCCGGGTAAAAGTCGACGGCGTTAGGAGGGTCCTGGTGAAGCAGAGCCACAACCTGGAGAGCACCTACTACCTCCTCAAGCAGGTCTTCAGGGACCCGAAGATCAGCCACACATTCTTCATACCCATAGGCCTCGCCCTCCTCATATACTCGACCTTCAGCTTCCTCGGGAGGTCCGACTTCGCCGTCGTCGCCATCCTCGCCGCCGTCGGTGTCTATCTCCTCTTTCGGGGCCTCGGCCTCGACGACTTCATCGAGAGCACCAAGGAGACCTTCAGGGTGAACCTCCGCCGGGGGAAGGTGGCCTTCGTCACCTACGTCCTCGCCGCGGTCCTGGTTCTGATAGCCACGATCCAGGGGTTCGCCAAGTTCTGGGACTACTACACCGGCGACATCTGGTACGGGTACATCGTCCTCGTCATGGTCTATGTCAACTACAGCATCTGGTGGTACGTGGCCGCCGGGATCTGCGTGAACCTTGGCAAGATCCTGGACCTATACATCGAGGGGGTGGGGGACGAGAGGGCCTACTCTTATCCCTTCTTCATCTTCGCCACAGGGATCATCTTCTGGTCCGCCAGCGTCTTCATCCTGGCGAACAGCGCCGGCATCGACTTCCCTCTCATCTCACCCCTCATCTCAGGGTCGACCACCGAGTACCTGGCGGCCTCGGCGGCGGTGGCGATAATGATCACCATCGTCGGCGTGAAGGTCTCCCAGAAGATGGTGGATGGTAGGAGATGACGATCTTCGGAGGGATCTCCTCCTGATCGAGATCGAGGCGAGGGGCGAAAGCTGCCTCTGCGACTTCACCTTCGACTTTTACTGGCAGCACCAGGGGTCTCGCCTCGATCCCGACGAGGTGGTATCCGGCTCGTATACCCGCCGGGACCTGGTGGAGGCTCTTCGGCGGGGCGATGGCGTGCGGATCCGGGGCGACGTCGGCGGCCGGCTCGGGTCGAGCCTCGGCGTCGACCTCGCCAGCTTCGGAGGATCTGGCGGCCCCATCGAAGGTGCAGGCCCCATCATCGTCGACGGGGACGTCGGGCCCAGGATGGGAATCAGCATGATCCGCGGCTCGACTTACGTCAGCGGGAGCGTCTCAAACCCGCTGGGAAACGTCGTCGAGGTCGAGTCGGATTTGACCGGATACCGGAAGTACGTCTCCATCACCGAGCTTCTTGAACGGGGCGGCCAAGTCAGCGAGCCGAACCTGCTGGAGGATGGCAGCCTCGTCCTGAAGGACGGCCTCCTCCGGGAGACCCTGGCGGCGCGGAGCAGATCGGCGAGGGCTCTGAGGGTGAAAGGGGACGCCGGGATGAGCGCCGGGATCCTGATGCGCTCGGGCCTTCTGGAGATTTTGGGCGACGCCGGGAAGAATGCGGGCGTTCTGATGAGGGGGGGAAGGCTCGTCGTCCTCGGCAAGGCGGGCGACTTCACCGCCGCCGAATTGAGAGGAGGCGAGATCTTCGTGGCGGGGGACGCCGGCGGCTTCATCTGCGCCAAGATGACCGGAGGTTTCGTCTTCGCTCTGAGGGGAAAGCCGATCCCTCCGGCTTGTGCCCGCCCCCTGAAGGGCGATGAAGCCGCCCTCGTCTCAAAGGTCCTGGGCGTCAACTCTTTTCAGGCGATGATGTACAGGAAGTTCGGCCTCTGATCTGGAATCCAAGATCCCACTTTCAAAAAATATGATGATTTGCCCCCACTTCGTTCAGGAATCGAGGGCGCTGAAAAAAGATCCTTGCAGGCTCATCACCGCCCCCGAAGCCACCGCCACGGATCGAGGGCGGACCGCCATCGAGCGATCGCCTCCCGGCCGAGGAAGAGGCCGCCGATCCAGAAGGAGGCCTCGCCGGAGATGACGAGAAGAGACGATAATGCGACCTTGCCTTCGGTGGAAAAGGGTGTCATCGGGACGAGGAGGAGGCAGCCGTAAAGAAGGCAGGACAGGATGACGAGGAAGAATCCGATCCTTCGCTTCCAGTTTATCGATTCGACGTTCTGGTCGGATCTCCCGGATGGCAGTTCCCGGCCATCCACCCCAGCCCCGCCGCCCCTCGCCTGATCTGAACTCACATCCGCCATCGCTCTTTTTTGGGAGGTCACCTCATCTCCCGCAGGGATTCGAGCGCCCGGTCGACCTTCCCACGCATCTCTCCGACCAGCCGCTCGTTCTCCTCGATCTTCCTCAAGCGGTCGGCGGCCATCCTCCTCGTCTCAGCTGGCGCCGGCCCTCCGGTCGTCGACCGCAGGGCGACGTTCTCCTTCGGGTCGAGGGCAGCTTTCAATTCATCCTCGCCGAAGCCCCTCTCGCTCGGCAGAAACCCTGCGATCCTCTCCGCCGCCTCGTCCAGGTCCCGGATCGTCGGCGTTCCGCCCTTCGCCGCCAGGGCCCCCACGATCTGGTGGGCTGTCCGGAAGGGGATCTTCGTCTTTCTGACGAGAGTCCGCCAGCTCCGTCGCCGTCGAGAAGCCCAAGCCTGCGGCGGCATCGAGCCGGTCGGTCTTGAACTCCGCCGACGAGACGGCCCCGGCCATGATCCTCACGGCGCCCCTGGTGGTGGCGATCCCGCGCCAGAGGTTCGGCGTCGCCTCCTGGAGGTCCCGATTGTAGCTCATGGGCAGCGCCTTGACGATGGCGAGAGCTGCGACCAGCGACCCCATGACCGATCCCGTCTTTCCCCGGACCAGCTCCGCCGTGTCCGGGTTCTTCTTCTGGGGCATGATGGAGCTCGTCGAGGTGAAGAGGTTCTCCAGCTCGACGTAGCCGAACTCCGACGATGACCACAAGATCAGCTCCTCGGCGAGGCGACTCAAGTTCGCCATCAGGATGGCGGAGTCGGATAAGGCCTCGATAAGAAAGTCCCTCGTCGAGACGGCGTCCATGCTGTTCTCGACGAGGCCGTCGAATCCGAGAAGCTCTGCCGTCCTGTTTCTGTCGATATCAAATCCGGTGGAGGCGAAGGCTGCGGCGCCCAGGGGAGACCGGTTGATCCTCTGGTAGGATTCCCGGAG
>CAZHAO010000002.1:6928-25279 GCA_964530375.1 uncultured Methanotrichaceae archaeon | reverse complement strand
ACTGGCGGTCCTGCTCATGGGTGTCGCCACGCCGTACAACGACCTCGTCATGCGCGGCACCTGGGTCGGCCTGACGGCCTTCCCCATCAGCGCCTTCTTCATCCTGCTGGTGCTGGTGGGACTGGTCAACGTGCTCCCGCGGAGGTTGGGCGTCGGCCTGAGCGCCGCTGAGCTGCTGGTCGTGTACGTGATGATGCTCGTCGCCGCGGGGGTGCCGTCCTTCGGGCTGACGGGCCTGTTGATCCCGTTCATGGCCGGGCCGTTCTACTTCGCCAGTCCGGAGAACAAGTGGGAGGACAACCTCTGGCCGCACATCCGGACCTGGCTGCATCCCGAGGCCGGCGCGGTCACGACCGGTCTCTACGAGGGCCTCAAGCCCGGCACGCCCATCCCGTGGGGCCCCTGGCTCGCGCCGCTCGCGCTCTGGACAGTCCTCGCGCTCAGCGTCTACCTGGTCTTCTTCAGCCTCTCCGCCCTGCTGCGCAAGCGCTGGGTGGATGACGAGAAGCTGGTCTTCCCGCTCATCCAGCTTCCCATCCAGATGACGCGCTACGAGGCGCCGCGCGAAGTCCTGCCGCCGTTCTTCCGCAACGGGATCATGTGGTTCTGCTTCACCATCCCGTTCCTGATCCACGGCCTGAACGGCATCCACTTCTACTTCCCCACGGTACCCTCGATCAACGTCCATCACATCGCTCTCGACAGCTACCTCACAAGCAAGCCGTGGAACGCGCTCTCGCCGCTGTGGCTCAGGTTCCTGTTCAGCATCATCGGCCTGGCGTACATCCTCCCCGGCGAGCTGTCCTTCAGCCTGTGGTTCTTCTACTTCTTCTTCCTGATCCAGCAGGTGATCGGCGAGGCGGCCGGGCTTCCCATGCCGGCTGTCCAGGCGTACCCGGTGCGCCGCTTCGTCGCGCACCAGATGATCGGCGGCATCGTCCTGTACTTCGTGCTGGGCATGACCGCCGCGAAGCCGCGCCTGCTGGAGATCTGGCGCGCGGCGCTGGGCACTGCCCCGCGTAGGACAACCATCCCTGCTTGTCAGCCGTCCGGGGCAAGCGAGGATGCCTGCCCTACGCGCCCCGACGACGTCGAACCCCTCCCCTACTCCCTGGCCTTCTGGGGTGCCGTCGCCGGGCTCATCGCCATCTGCATGTGGGGCTCCGCCGCCGGCGCGGGCTTCTCGTACACGCTGCTGATCTTCGTCCTGTACTTCGCCCTCCACATCGTCGCCGTGCGCCTGGTGTGCGAGGGCGGGATGCTCTACATCCAGCACCCCTTCCGCCCCCTCAACATGATCCTGGCCGCCACCGGGACTCACACCCTCGGCGGCGACCGCCTGGCAGTCCTCGGCCTTTTCGACCACCTCTGGATGCTCGACAATCGCAGCCCACTCATGCCGGGCATCATGCAGAGCCTGCGCATCGCGGATGAGGGCAACATCCCGCGCCGCTCGCTCATGGGGGCGATGGCCGCGGCGGTCCTCGTTGCCATCGTCGCCTCCTGCGCCGGAAAAGATCTAATATCATCCCTCGCCAGCGGCCTTCTCACCATCGGCCCGAGGTTCGGCGGGGCGATCGACGACGCCGCCCGGGAGTTCAAGAGGGCTCGCGACTCCGGCCTCGCCCCCGAGCAGTTCGTAAGAGAGATGAAGGCCGCGGGGATCAACATCCCGGGGATAGGCCATCGGATCAAGAGCGTCAAAAACCCCGACAAGAGGGTCGAGCTTCTCATCGGCTACGCGAGGGAGAACTTCGCCCGGACCGACCTCCTCGACTACGCCCTAAAGGTCCAGGAGATCACCACCGCCAAGAGGGGAAACCTGATCCTGAACGTCGACGGCTGCATAGGGATCCTCTTCATCGACCTGATGAGCTCCTGCGACGCCTTCGACGAGAGGGACATCGACGACGTGATCAAGTACGGCTACCTGAACGGCCTCTTTGCCCTGGGGAGGAGCATAGGGATCATCGGCCACATCCTGGACCAAAAGAGGCTCGAATCGAGGCTCTACCGTCACCCCCAGGACGACATCGCCTACATGCTCCCGAACCTTGAGTGAGGCGAACTGAGGCGGGCCGGACCCTTTCCTCCGGCCCCTCTTTTATGGAGAGGTTACTCTTGGCCACCATCAGCGAGAAGATATTCAGTCGAGCCTCGGGCCATCGGGCCGAGGCGGGAGAGATAGTCGAGGCGGAGGTGGACCGCGCCATGTCCCACGACGGGACGAGCGTCCTCGCCATCAAGGCCTTTCGAGAGATGGGGTCGGAGCGGGTCTTCGACCCCGAACGGATCGTCATCCCCTTCGACCACATCGTCCCCGCCAACAACAGCACCGCCGCCGACCTCCAGAGGGAGGTTCGTTCTTGGGCAAAAGATCAGGGGATAGTCCACTTCTACGAGGGAGGGCGCGGGATCTGCCACCAGGTCTTCCCCGAGGAGGGGTTCGCCCTGCCGGGGACCCTCCTGGTGGGGGCCGACTCCCACTCCTGCACCTACGGGGCCTTCGGCGCCTTCGGGACGGGGGTCGGGGCGACGGATATGGCCGAGATCTACTCCCGGGGGAGGCTCTGGTTCAAGGTCCCCGAGACGATCGAGGTCAGGGTATCGGGAAAGCTCGGACGAAGGGTCCTCGCCAAAGACATCGCCCTGATCCTCGTCGGTGCCATCGGCGCCGACGGCGCCACCTACAAGGCTCTGGAGTACGTCGGCGAGACGATCGAGAACCTCTCCATATCGGGGAGGATGACCCTCTGCAACATGGGGGTCGAGATGGGGGCGAAGGCCGCCATCGTACCCCCCGACGGGGTCACCGAGGATTTCCTGAAGGGGAGGGCGCGAGAGCCTTACAGGCCGGTCATCTCCGACCCCGGCTCCCGCGACTCGGAGATGGAGTTTGACGTCTCCGACCTGGAGCCGCAGGTGGCGGCTCCCTTCAGGGTCGACAACGTCCGGGCCGTCTCGGAACTCGCAGGGACCGAGGTGGACCAGGTCTTCATCGGGACCTGCACCAACGGCCGATACGAGGACCTGTTGGCGGCAGCCGAGATCCTGAAGGGGAGAGAGGTCAAGGCTAGGACGCTGGTCATCCCCGCGTCGAGGGAGGTCCTCCTCAGGGCCCTCTCGTCGGGGATCATCGAGACCCTGGTCAGAGCCGGGGCGATGATCGGACCACCGGGATGCGGCCCGTGCCTCGGCGCCCACATGGGCGTCATCGGAGAGGGGGAGGTCTGCCTCTCCACCGCCAACAGGAACTTCCCCGGCAGGATGGGGAGGGGGGGCCTCGTCTACCTCGCCTCCCCGGCGACGGCGGCGGCGACGGCCATCGCGGGCGAGATCAGAGATCCTAGGGAGGCCTGAGGGCCTTGGGCCGGCGGGACGAGAAAAAAGAGAGAGGGAAGGCCGAAGACGAGATTCAGAGAAAGAGCGAAAGAGGATATCTCAGGTTCGACCTCCACGTCCATTCGAGCTGCTCCGACGGGAGGGACGGGGTGGAGGCGATCCTTGAGGCGGCCGTCGCAAAGAACCTCGACGGGATCGCCATCACCGACCACGACAGCCTGGAGGGCACCTTTCTCGCCGAGAGGATCGTCCGGGAAAAAGACCTCAACCTTCTGGTCATCCCCGGGGTCGAGGTCTCCACCTCCGACGGCCACCTCCTGGCCCTGGGGGTAAGGGAGCTCCCGCCGAAGGGGCGAAGCCCCGAGGAGACGATCGAGTTCGTCCACCAGCGGGGCGGGATCGCCATCGTCTCCCACCCCTACCACCTCTTCAGGCACGCCATGTATCGCATACCCCCCTGCGACGCCGTCGAGGTCTACAACTCCAAGTACATCTTCGGGATCGCCAACTGGTGGGCGAAAAGGAGGGCCGAGAGGCTCGGGCTCCCGATGGTGGCGGGAAGCGACGCCCACATGGCGAAGACCGTGGGCCTCGGCGTCACCATCGTCGAGGTCAAAGACGGAAGCGACGTCTCCGCCGTCCTCGCGGCGATCAAGGCCGGGCGGGTCGAGATCGACGGCAAAAAGACATCGACCGCGGTCTTCGTCGGCCAGACGGTCCGCTGGATTAAGAGACGCCTTCGGCCGAATAAGCGGAACGGTTGAGTCAGACCATCGCCCAGAGCGCCCCGCCCACCAGGGCGCCGAAGAGGGTGGCAAAGAGGTTGACGCCGTTGTTGCTGAGGTATCCTCGCCGCTGGAGGGTCGCGCCGAGGAGGCTGTCGAAGTTGGTTCCGAGAAAGCCCCCCAGGAGGGCGGCGGCCAGGCCCGGAAGGCCGGCCATCCCCGTCGCCGCAGCGAGGATGCCGGTCGAGAGGGAGCCGAATACGGAGGCGGCTTCGCCCAATAGGGTGACGCCCCCGTCGACCCCCGGCTCCACGGGCCGGAAGGTGGTGATCATCCGGGGAGTCGAACTCGCCGTCTCGCCGATCTCGCTCGCCAGGGTGTCGCCGGTGGCGGTGGCCACAGAACCCAGGAAGGCGAAGGCGAATAGGTCCGACCCATAAACCCCGTAGAGGACGGCCAGCGCCAGGGGCACGAGGCTGTTGCTGTAGACGTTCTTGTAGCCCCGGACCCCGCCCCGGGACTGGGCGATCCTCAGCTCCTCCTTTCTTTTGTACTTGTACCTGGTGAACCCGCTCCCCAAGAGGTAGAAGGAGAGGAGGAGGAGGAACCAGAAGATGCCCGCGAAGAGGATGACGAGGAGGCAGATTATCACCTCGCTGAGGACCGCCTCGGCATCGGCAGCCTTCATTCTGTAGGCGGCGATCCCCACGGCCAGGGCGAAGACGTATATGCCAGCCATGTGTTGGAGATCCGGAAGGGGATAGTCGAAGCTGAAGAGCCACATCACCATGCACGACCCGAAGGGGACGGCGAAGTCCCGCTCCGCCCTCCTCGAGGCGGAGGAGAGGAAGGCGCCGGAGAGACCTCCCAGGGTCGCCAAAAAGATGACCCTCTCGGCCTCGATGCCGGCTGCGGCAGCGGCAGCGGCCCCTGTCCCGAAAGCCGAAGGCTGCGAAACCGTCCAGAAGATGGCAAAACAGCCGAGGGCCGTCGTCGTCGCCAGGTAGACGAGGCTCTTTGCCAGGTCCTGAAACCTCCGGGAGGCAAAAGCCCCAAAGGTGGGTCCGACGAAGGATACCGCCACCAGGTAAAGGGGAAGCTTGAAGCTCGTCGACTGGAGGCCGAAGCTCAGGAGGAGGAGGAGGGCCAGGGAGGCGGAGAGGACCCGAACCCTCCGCTCCGCGACGAAGAGGGCAAAAAGAGGCAGGACCGAATAAACCCCGGCGTAGGGAAAGAGCAACGCCGTCATCCCGACGCCGATCCGAGCCACAGCCTCTCTATCCACGGACCGCTAGATGAAGCCGATCGCAAAAATACTTTCTCTTGGGTGCCAAGATGCTCGACCGCTTCCGCGAAAGACTGCTGGAGAAGAAGATCAGAAAAGGAGAGATCCCCTCCTGCATAGCCCTGGTCATCTCCGCCGGGGCGATGGGGTCCCGCTGGTGGCGAAAGGTCCTCGATCTGGCGGAATGGTCCGTCTCCCTCGGGATCCGAGAGGCCTCGCTCTTTTTTGAGCGGCCGGGTTCCGGATCGGCCGGGGATGCGGGGGAGGTCGAGGAGGCGGCAAAAGAGCTCTCGGACCTTCCGGCGAAGGGGAGCCTCCTCTTCGATGATGAAGAGGTCTCCTTCGGGAAGGGCGGACCTCTGGAGCTGGTCATCTCCATCGGTCGCGGCGGAAAGGCGGAGGTGACCGAGGCGATCAGATCGGTCCTCGAAGATGTACAATCCGGCCGCATCGACCCCGAGGAGATCGACGAGGCCGCCATCGAGGGGAGGCTCCGGCTGAAGCAGCAGCCCGACCTGATGATGAGGCTGGGGGGAAAAGAGCTGAGCGACTTCATGATCTGGCAGTCGGCGTACTCCGAGCTCTACTTCATAGATCGGTCCTGGGACCGGCTGGAGAAGGTCGACTTTCTTCGGGCCGTCAGGGACTACCAGAAAAGAGAGAGAAGGTTTGGAAGGTGATCAGCCCGGATGGGCGAGGGTGACGGATCTGAGGTACTCGGGAGGTACGTTCTCCGAGATGACTATATCCTCGCTCACGGTCATCATCTTCACCCCCGCCCTCTGGGCGGCCTCGGCGTCGACCCTGATCACCCGGGGGCTGTTCGTCCTGAAGGTGCCGACGTACCAGGCCTTCTCCGGGGTCGTGGAGAGGTGGACGTACCTCTGGGTAGCCGCCTTCAGCCCCACCTCCAAGATCCTGTCGGCCTCCTCCTCGTTCGCCCCGTAGAAGAGGTCGGATAGCTCGTTTGCGGGGTAGTCGAGGGCGACCTCCACGGAATGGCCGTACTTCGCCCTGATCTTCCCCTCCCTGATCTCGTACCTCTCCTTGGGGTCGGACTGGACGAGGGCTATCACCAGCCTTTTATTGGCCCAGCGGTACCTGGTCCCTATCGCCTCGGAGAGATCGTCCAGATCCACCCAGCCTCTGGGGCTCATCTCCAGACCCAGGTCGTCGGGGAAGTGTCGAAGGGCGCCCGCCACCAGCCTGCCGAGCTTTTCGCTCCTCTCCTCTTCGAGGACGACCTGACCGGCGTTGCCGCAAACGCAGCGCTCCCCCCGGAAAAATCCGTGCTCTGGACATCTCTTGATCACGATTCTCGCCTCCGGCTGAATTGATGTGGTCTTACAGATAGATATAGCTGACTCCAGAGCGTCTCGATTCGCCCCTCTGGCGGAAGAGGGATTGATCTCGGGAGGCCGACGTCAGCAGCCCGGTTTCGGGCAAAGCCTGAAATAGAATTTGATCCCTGAGGTTTGTTCATGCTGGATTTGGACAAGATCGAGAGAGGGCTGAAGAGCGGCGACCTTCTTGATCTGGACGATGAGCAGCTCTCCGCCGAGCTGGAGACCATTTTCACGAGTTTGGAGGAGCGGGATCGCATGATATCAGAGACCCTGGATGCCCTTCTGGCGGAGGTGGAAGAGCTCATCGCCCTCTCCGACGATCTGGAATCTGAAGACGAGATCTGCAGGTGATGCCTTTGGAGACGCTGCCAGACGTCCAGGCCTGCCAACCCGAGTACCCCATAAACCTCACCCGAGTCGGCCTCACGGGGGTGAAGAAGCTGGTGAAGGTCCTCCGGAAGGACGAGGAGCGGCCGATAGTCCTCATCTCCAACTTCGAGGTCTTCGTGGACCTCCCCTCCGACCGGAAGGGGGCGAACCTATCCCGAAACTTCGAGGTGATAGACGAGGTGCTGGAGGAGGCCGTCAACGAGCCGGTCTACGTCATCGAGGAGCTCTGCGGCGAGATCGCCCGCCGGGTTTTGTCTAAACACGAGTACGCCACCAGGGCCGAGGTGAAGATGAAGAGCGAGTACATCGTCGAGAGGAGCTCGCCCGTCACCAAGACCGCTGGCCAGGAGGTGGTGGACATCTTCGCCGAGGCGGTGGCGCGGGCTGGCACCGTCAAGAAGCTGGTGGGGGCGGAGGTGGTGGGGATGACCGCCTGCCCCTGCGCCCAGGAGATCATGAGAGACATGGTCCGAAAGGAGCTATTGACCCTGGGGCTCAGCCCCGAGGAGGCCTTCGAGTTTGCCAAAAGGCTGCCCGTCGCCACCCACAACCAGCGGGGCCGCGGGATGATATCGATCCAGGTCTGCGACCGGCGGTGTGTATCCCTCGACGAGATCATCAAGATCATCGAGAGGTCGATGAGCTCGCGGGTCTTCGGCCTTCTGAAGCGGCCCGACGAGGCCCTGGTGGTCCAGAGGGCTCACAATAACCCCAAGTTCGTCGAGGACTGCGTGAGGACGATGGCCCAGAAGGTGGTCGAGTCCTTCAAATACCTCCCCGACGACGCCGTGATCGTCTTAAAGCAGATCAACGAGGAGAGCATCCACCAGCACAACGCCTTCGCCGAGAGGTCTGCCACCATGGGGGAGCTCCGGGCGGAGCTGGGGGCCGAAGATTCCGCCCGCGCCAACGCCAGCAAGAGCGAGGTCGAGAAAAATGACTGAGAAGAAGATCGAGCTTGTAGGGGGCTGCCTCTCCGCCCTCCTTACAGAAAAGGAGATCATAGCACGTTACGAGCTTCTCCAGAGGGTCTACGACTTCGTCAGGAGGGCAGACTTCACCGACGAAGAAAAAGAGGAGCTTAAGAAGACCCTCGGTAAGAAGAACGTCGCCTCGGGGATATTCTTCAACATCCTGAGCCGCGAGCCGATCTTCATCAACCTCCCCAAGCTCGACAGCGCGATGAACATCAACGACCGGATCTTCCACTTCGTCCACACCGGGTGCTACACCGACCCCGACTTCGCCCTGGCCTTCAAGAGGTACCGGGACTCAGAGGGAGAGGTCGAAGATCTCGTTCGGCTGAACCTCAAAGACCTCCTCGTCGAGTTCATGGCGGGGGCCGGCTATGCCGTCGCCGACGAATCCTCGGGGAGGCTCGCCTTTGCGGGCCCAGGCGACAAGAGGCTCGACTTTCGGATCTTTCCATCGATCCAGGACGTCGAGCTGGTGGAGGGGATGGGGGGCTCCGTCGTCATCGTCCCTCACGCCGAGAGCCCCGGCCCCTTCATAGCCTTCTTCCGGGAGCGTGGGATGGAGGCGGAGATGGCCGAGATCAAGGTCTGGGTCGCCAACATGGAGGAGGGGACGATCGACCCCTTCATCGGCTACCCCAAGGACCTCGCCATCTACAGACAGTTCAACAACCCCCGGATGGCGATGATGGTGAAGACGAACTGGGGCCGGAGGATGGAGTAGGAACAAAAAGAGAAAAGCCGCCGTTTGGATTAAGATCTAATGCCCCTATCGGGACCTGCTGAGCCAACAATAATCCACGGCCAACTTTCTTTCGTGAACGCTCCGGCATTGGACGCTCCGACACCATACCCGCCTCCCCCAAGAGGTGAAAGGATACTCTGAGGAAAACTTAATGAAATATGAGCCTCTAATTAAAAGAGGGTGAGATCTTCACCCATCCCAAATCCCACCTAACATCTCCACGAGGAGATCCTTTGGCCACCGATGCGAATTAAAGAAGAGAACCGCGATCGAAATCATCGTCCTCTGGAGGAGCCCCCACAACGTGGAGCGATTTGGCGCGGAGGGTAGATGATATACCTATATTACAGCGACAAATTCTTGGACTACAACTTCGGACCAGAGCATCCTCTGAACCCGATAAGGCTCAGCCTCTCCTATAAGCTGATAGAGGATTCGGGACTTTTCGATGACAAGACGGAGCTTTTGAGGCCGACTCCTGCCGGCGAAGACGAGCTCAATTTGGTCCATACCCTTGAATACATCGAGGCGGTGAGGTTGGAGGAGCCAGACCTGGCCTTTGGGCTCGGGAGCGACGATACGCCCGTATTTCCCGGTATCTTCGAAGCATCCCGCTTCATGGCTGGAGGCAGCATAGATGCAGCAAAGAAAATTCTGCAAGAGGATTGTATCGCCTTCAACTTAGCTGGCGGCCTTCATCACGCCTTTCCAACACAAGCGGCGGGCTTCTGCGTCTTCAACGATGTTGCTCTTGCCATATCCATCCTCAAGAAGAGGTTCTCACGGATCCTCTACCTGGACATAGATGCGCATCACGGCGACGGTGTACAGCAGATATTCTATCAAGACCGAGAAGTTCTGACCTTCTCAATTCACGAATCTGGGAATTACCTTTTTCCAGGAACCGGTTTCGAGGATGAAGCCGGTCTGGGGCCGGGATTGGGCTATTCCGTCAATGTGCCTATGCCGATGAACGCCGCAGACGAAAACTATCACTTGGCCTTCGAAGAGATCGTCCCGAAGCTCTTCGAGTGGTTCCGTCCGGAGGTCGTTGTGGCAGAGCTGGGCGCGGATACCCATTATTCCGATCCCCTGACCAGCCTCAATGTAACCCTCAAAGGGTACACCCATATGGTCCGCCGCATCGTCGAGCTGACGAAGATGTACGCTGAAGGCAGATTGCTGGCCGTGGGCGGCGGGGGGTATAATCTGGCGGTGGTGCCCTCTGCCTGGACTTGCGCCCTTCATATCATGAGGGGCGAACCGCTCCCCGAATATCTGCCGCCTTACTGGGTAGAGCTCTTCTCCAACGTGGTGGGTTACGTTCCGCTCTCCTATCCGGATTTGGAGATAAAGCTTGGCAAAGAGACGCAAAAGAGGGTCTCTGCCGAGCTCGCCCGTACATTGCAGAACCTGTCGCGGGTCCACTCGAAGATCCATCCCGGAATATTCTGACCTGGGTTCTTCCCGATGTTGAGATATTCGCCGGCGAACGGCTAAATTCTGAAATACTTCTTTCGCCAAGCTTTTCGCCGAAGATACGCCGGAGCGAGAAGGTGATCAAAGCCATACGAATGTGATCAAAGATGATAATGAGAAATCAACGACGATAGATGAGATGATATCATTTTTTAGGCGTCACCAGCCTCCTCTTGATCGAAGATTATCCTCATCTGCTTGGCCCCACCATCCGCCGCCGCCATCTCAAAGCCCATCTTCTTTATCAGCTTCAAAGCCGGCAGGTTATCTTCAAGCACCTCAGCGGTGAATCCGACGATCCCCCTCCTCTTGGCCAGATGGGTCATATAGGAATGAAGCACCGTTCCCACACCCTGACGCTGGTATTCGTCTCCGACCACCACCGCCAGCTCTGCAGTCCCGTCCCTTTCATTTTTGCTGTACTGAGCGAGGCCGATCACCATCTGCCTCTCGCCGAGGGTCAGAAGTGCCAAGATCACCATATCCCTCGAGAAATCCACAGCTACGAACTCCTGAATCCGGGAGTGGGGCATATCTTTCCTTGCCGAGGCAAACCTCCTGTATAAACTCTTATCGGAGAGCGAGTAAAAGAACTCCTTGACAATAGGCTCATCGCTTATCCTCACCGGCCGGAGGAATATTCGAAGTCCCGTCTTTGTAACCTTCTCCGCCTCCAGACCCTCCGGATACTCGACAGGATAGAATACCTGGTTGCTGAATATCAGAGATAATTTCCGAGCCTCTTCCATCAGCCACGGCCTGAATTTCGGATGAGATATGGCGATCAGGCTCATGGCCCTCTCCCTAAGGCTCTTACCGTGGAGGTTCACGATTCCGTATTCAGTCACTACATAGCGGACGTCACCCCGATGCAACGTCACGGCTGCTCCCGGACCGAGCTGAGGGACGATCCTGCTGGATCTTCCGTCGTTGGAGACGGAGGGGAGGGCGAGGATGGCCTTTCCACCAGGGGCGAGGGCTGCACCCCGCATGAAGTCGGTCTGGCCGCCCACTCCGCTGTAAAATTTCCCGCCAAGGGACTCTGACGTCGCCTGGCCGGTGAGGTCGATCTCTAAAGCGGTGTTTATAGCGGTCATATTTCTCTGGCGGGCGATGAGAAGAACGCTGTTGGTGTAGTTGATGGTCTTGAAGATCACGTCGGGGTTTTTGTTGAGGAATTCATATGTCGCCTGCTTGCCAACGCAGAAGGAGGCTACAGCTCTTCCGGGATCGATGGTCTTTTTGCTGTTATCGATGGCGCCCTCTCTCATCAGTTCGGCAACTCCATCGCTAAAGACCTCGCTATGAAGCCCTAAGTGCTTTTTCTCCACCAGATGAGAAAGCGCGGCATCCGGGATCCTTCCGTATCCCACCTGAAAAGTGGCTCCATCCTCGACGATGCGAGCGACATTCCTGCCGATCTTCTGAACGACATCTTCAGGCACATATTCATCGTACTCCAGGAGGGGCTCGTCTTTTACAACGACATAGTCCAAGTCCTGAATGTTTACGATACCATCACCGCGAACATAAGGCATCGATGAGTTTGCTTGGGCCGCTACGAGAGAGGACTCCTCCATCGCCGCCTTTACAACATCGACGCTTATGCCCAGGCTCACGTTGCCTTCTTCATCGGGATAAGAAGTCTGTATCAGCGAAAGGTCGATGGGCATCATCCTTCTATGGATCAGTTCCGGCACTGTGGAGAGAAATATCGGCGTGTAGTCCGCAGATCCGGCGTTAACCGCAGCCCTGTTCACCTCTCCGATGAAGAGAGAGTTCAGCCTCAAGTTATCTCTGAACGTCTCATCCAAATAAGTGGCGGCACCCAGGTTCCAGGTTGATACCAGTTCGAGGTCGAAGATCTCTCTCCCATGGACCTGGATATGCTCCATCAGGGCTCGCACAAGGGCCTGGGGCTCTCCGCAGGCGGTCCCCGCGAAGATCCTGGCTCCGGAATGCAGCCGTCCGAATATTTCTTCAGACGAGACGAACTTATTCGGAAACCGCTTCTTCCAGCCGTCCCAGTCGATGCCAACGTCCGAGTTCATCATTCTAACCCGTGAGAGACCGAACTTAGTTCTGTAACACTTAGCCTCTGGAAAGAGAGGTTAACCCGTTCCGTGGCGGACCTTACCCGATGGGGCGGCTATGAGTAAAATGGGCTCTGAGTCTTTCGCCTTTTATATGACGCGAGAAGAGGCCGAAAAGACCGTTTCAACGTCCTCGACTTGCATCCATTTCAGCCTCCCTAGCAGAGCCCTCACACGATACTGGTCCGCCTATTTTTCGAGAGGGGCCCTGACGATACGCCTAAGTTCTCCTTCTTCTCCGTCATGCCGATCCCCTCGAATCCGATGGTATCTAATTTTTATCTTTCCAGGATTTTTGTATCTTATCAGGATATATCTCCTTCTATTGGTTTATCTCGGCTCAGACCCCCATTCTGAGGCTGTTGGGTCTAGATTGCGAAAATTACAGTGATCTGGACTGAAGGAGCGGAATATGGATTAAATGGCTGAAGGGCGAAAAAGAGATGGTGGAGGCGGCCCGTTCAGGGCATCAGACGGGGACCTGCCACAAACCAGACGTCATCTATCCCCTGGCCTCTGATCTCGCCGGGGTTGTAGTCGTTGGTGTAGTAGTAAAGGGGCCATCCCTTGTAGGTGATCTGAGATGAGCCGTCCTCCCGGTAGATGGTGTCAAAATCGAACCAGCTGAGGTTCCGGTGTAATATGATCTGGCCGGTGTGAAAGGGCGGCCAGTACTGAATGCAGGTGTCGCCGCAGCTGCTCTTTCCGCTAGCGGGGGCGTCTTCGGCGAAGTAGTAGAGGGTCATCCCATCCTGGTCCACCAGGTACTCGCCGAGGGCTTCGTTGTAGGCGAGGTCGATGGTGTTGACCGGCGCTGCCGCTCCTAGGGAGGCGATGGCCGCAGACGCGATCGCCAGGGCCATCACCGTTGTGATCTTCAATTTTATCACCGGGCCTCTATCCTGCACTTCAGCGTTTAAAGATTCCGAGAGGCGAGAGGCGGGCTTCGGGGCTTTCGATCGAGGGCCAAAAAAATGGTGGCCTCCGGCCCTCCTCACTCGGAGGGGACGCCCTCGGGGGTGACCACGAACCAGACGCCGCCTACGCCCTGGCCTTTGACGTCGCCGGGGGCCTCATCCTCGAAGTAATAGTAGAGGGGCATTCCCTTGTAGGTGGTCTGCAAGGTGCCGTCGTCCCTCTCGATGCCGTTGAAGTCTGTGACGTCCAGCTCTGGAGGAACTTCGATCACGTCAGCGAAGAAGGGGGGCCAGCGATCGGCGCAGCTGCCGTAGCATGCGCTCTTTCCACTTCCCGGAACGTCGTTTTTAAAGAGATAGAGGGTCATCCCCTCTCCGTCGACGAGGAAGGTCCCCAAGACCTCGTCGGTGGCCAGGGCGACGGTGTAGCCGGTCTCAGTCTCTGACCCGGCCTTGGTGGCCGGACCCTCGGTGGCGTAAGCCCCGACGACGGCCGCCAGCAGTGCCAGCATAATAAGGGTTTTAGATCTCAAATTCGTCACCTGGACTTAATTTCTGCTGCCTCGATATTAAGAGTTTTCCAGATGCTGTTGATCGAGGATGGTTTGAGCACGCTGGTCATCGCCGGCGGCTCCGACGTCCCGGTCTCGCCGGAGAACGGGCGGACCTCGCCGAGATCCCCAGCGCGGAACTCCGCGCGATCGGGGGGGGACGGGGCACCTCTTCTCGATCAGCCTATCCGGAGGAGACCTTATCGGGTAGTGGGGTTTTTGGAGGGGTGCGGGATGTGAGTGATGGAAGAGGGTCGGAGAATTACAGTGAGATGGCTGATGGTTGAATGGGGATCGAGGTGAGGCCTCCTTGCTGCACGATACTGCAAATCGAAATAGATCTTACGCTGGTTCCCCCGGACGCGGCGGACTATGACCGCGATATGCCTAGCTGGGATGTAGGGCCAAAGCTGCCTACATGTCGCGAGATTGAACGGATGATTAAAGAGGGCTATTAAAGAAGATGGAGCAATCGTCATCTAAGACTGATATCTTCGCTTAGCGCTTAGTTTCGGCTCCTCGCTGTTTTATGTGGGTAGATTTAACTTGAGTTTTCCCAATCTAAGATATATAGTTATGATAAAATTCTTTGTCGTTCTGAATCCTCTTGCGTCGTCTTTTGCTGATTGGATGAGGCTATTTATTCCCTCTAAGATTCCATTATCTATTCTGGTGTTTATATAGTTCAGAACTCCTTTCCAATGCCCCTTGATCGCTTTCACGGAATAGCGAAGAGCCCGCAAAAAGGGATTTTCAGGCCCCGGAGGAGGCCCGAACCCTCGCGAGCCCCGCCTCCAGCGCCTCCGCCAGCTTTTCACCCTGGGGGCCGCCTCCTTGCGCGATCTCGGGCTTTCCGCCGCCCCCGCCGCCGACGACCTTGGTCGCGGCCTTGACGATCTCGCCTGCCGCAAGGCCCCTCGCCAGGCCCGTCTTCCCCACGGCGGCGACGATCTTGGCTCCCTCCTTCTCGCTCCCGAGGATGGCGACGTAGTCTTTCCCGGAGATCATCGAGGCCGCCTTGATCAGCTCCTCGACGTCGGCGTTCTCCAGGGTCGCCACGACCACCTTGAGGTCGCCCACACCGACGGCCTTGCCGGTCAGGCTCTCCATCTGGGAACGGGCCAGGTCTTCTTTGAGCCGGGCCGCCTCCTTCTTGAGGTCCTTCCACTCCTCGAAGAACCGGGCCGCTGTTTTGGGGAGCTGCTCGGCGGGGACGCTGAGGGCCTCGGCGGCTCCGAAGAGAAGGTCGTCTCTCTCCTGACCCCTTCGCACGGCGGCCTCGCCAGCCGCAAACTCGATCCTCTCGACCCCGTCCTGGACCCTCTCGGTCCGCAGGACCTTGATAGGTCCGACCATCCCTGTGTTGGTGCAGTGGGTCCCGGCGCAGGCCTCGACGTCGGTCCCCATCTGGACGACCCTGATGGACTTTCCTGGCGGGACGCCCCCCTGGTAGAGCTCGAAGCCGAACCTCTTCTCCGCCTCGGACCGGTCCAGCCACCCCGTGGTTATGGGGATGTTCTCCATCACCATTCTGTTGGCCAACAGCTCGATCTCCTTCAATTCGTCCCGGCTGATCCGCTTGTAGTGGGAGATGTCGAGGCGCGCCCGATCCTCCGCCTTCTGGGCCCCGGCCTGCCAGATGTGGCTTCCCAGGACCTTCTTAGCCGAGTCGTGGACGATGTGAGCGGCGGTGTGGTGTCTTGCATGGGCCAGCCTCCGGCTCATGTCTACCTCGCCCTCGATCGAGTCGCCCGGCCTGATCTCGGCGGCGGACGCCACCGAATCCTCCTCGGCGATCCTGTGGAGGACGACTCCTCCCGACGACTGGACGTCGGCGACCCGAAAGGCCTTCGGCCCCCTCCGGATCAGGCCGTTATCGGCGGGCTGGCCGCCGCCCTCGGGGTAGAAGAGGGTCTGGTCCAGGATCACGTTTCCGTCGACGAGATCGAGGACCTTCGCTTTGAACCTCCTCTCGAAGGGCCTCTCGTAGAACATCCGCCGGGTCTCGGGGAGGTCGATCGTCACCTCTTCCTTCTCCTCCTTCTCGGACTTTATGTGGGTGCTCGCAACCCTTGAGTAGAAGTTGTCGGGAAGGTCGACCTCGACGCCGGACTCCAGGGCCGCATCCTTTGCGATCTCCGGCGGGATGCCGTGGGAGTCGTAGAGGGAGATCATCTCCGAGAGGGTTATCCTCTCCCCCTTCTTCCCGCGCCCCTCGGCGATCCTCTTCACCAGGCGGCGGCCCTTATCCAGGGTCTCGGCGTACCTCTCCTCCTCCTGGTCGAGGATCTCGACGATGGTCCCGAGCCGCTCGTCGAGGTCGGTGTAGTCGAGCCTCGATATCTGCATCGAGACCAGGTCTGAAAGAGGGAGATCGATCCCGAGGTCTTTCATCTGCCTGAGGGTCCTTCGGATGACGAGCCTTGCCAGGTAGCCGGCCTTGACGTTGGAGGGTATGATCCCGTCGCCGAGCATGTAGGCGAGACACCGGGTGTGGTCGGCGACGGCGTAGATCCGCTCAATGGGGGCGATGATCTCGTCGAGCTTCTCCGCCGAGATCCCGATGTCGGAGGCGATTCTGCCCCGGAGGTCCCGGAGGGATGCGTCCTCCAGGTCCACCATCCCGGCGAGGCGGGCGTTCTCTGCCAGGATCCGGGCCCGCTCGTCGTCGGAGACCGAGGACTCGATGCCCGCCAGCTCCGATATGTGATCGACGACCTGGGGGAAGATGGCGTCGTAGATGGTGGGCGAGCCCTTGCTGGCCCAGACGAACCTCTCCAGGCCGTAGCCGGTATCGACGATGTAGTTTTCCATCCGCTCGTACCGCTCGCCCTTGATCAAGTGCTCGCCCCGAGGCGAGACCTTCATGTCCATGAAGACGAGGGTTGCGAGCTCGAGGCCTCCCATCATCACCTCGACGCTGGGGCCGGCGTTTCCCCCGCCCGCCCAGGGCGACTCCTTGTAGGTGACGGCGAGGGGGTCGGCCCCCAGGCCGAGAAGGAGCTCGTCGCAGAGGGCGACGGTCTCATCTTTCCAGTAGATCTCCCGCTCGGGGGTGTTGAAGACGTGGTGAGCCATCATCTCGAAGGTGGTGAGATGGCGGCCGCTCCTCCCGACGGAGTCGAGGTCGTCGAGCCTGATGCAGGGCTGGGATACCGTTAGAGGGTTTGCGGGCGGCGGGACGAGCCCCGAGGTGATGAAGGGCTGAAAGTCGGCGATGGAGGCTATGGTGAGGTAGATGTCGTCTCTCCACCGGGCGATGACAGGGTACCTCTTTATCCGGGTGTGGCCTTTCTCCTCGAAGAAGGAGAGGTAGTGCTCGCGCATCTCGTCCAGCTCGATCTCTCGCCGGAAGACCGGGGATCCGATGAAGGTATAGGGGTCGCAGGGAGGGTCTCCGCAGGTTTTCCTGGCCGGGTCTCTCGTCCAGAAACGGCCGCCGCACCTCTCGCAGGTCTTGCGGGTGAAGCCCTCCTCCTTGAAGAAGTCCAGGTTGTAAGCGTCCTCGGGGAACATCTCGATCAAGTCCGATGTAAAGGGAATGAGATGACGAACGGCCCGGTTCCCTAAAAGGCTTTCTCAAGGGCTGGCGAAAAATAGGAGGAGCAAAAGAAGGAGAGGGTGAAGAAGAGAACACAGAGACGAGAAAGAGGACGAGAGAAACCGGTGAAGTGAAAAAAAAGAGACGAGAACGAGGGGATCTGATTTTGGCGGATTTCGAGCCGGAGGGAAGACACCCTCGGCATATCTTGAACGAGATCAAGTGGCGGGGCCTGGATATGGAGAAGTGCGAGATCGACGTCCTCCACCGGGGAGCGCCCGGTGACAGGATCACCATCAGGGCGAGCGATATCTCCCTCGGAAGATCTTTTTTCACCTACGGCGAGACGATGATACCCTACCACCGGATCCTCCGGATCAGGTACGACGGGAGGACGGTCTTCGTGAGGGAGATGAGATGAGGCCCAAACCCGGCAAACATTACAGGCTCGTCATCGCGTCGATCAAGATGTTTAGATTCTAGATTATTGTGGATTGAGAGGAGAAATGAGGGTGAGATCTCCCCAAAGACCTAGGGCCGGTGAGGTTTAGTCCCATCTCACTCTTAGCCCTCAGACACCCTCTCGATTTTTTCCAACGCTTCTGCTGCCGCCTCTCGGACGTCTTCGTCTTCGTCATTCTTCGCTGCATAGGTTAGTGGATCTATCGCCCTGGGGTCACCAATCATGCCGAGACTCTCTGCAGCCTCATCTCGGATGCAATCCAACCTGCAATACTGATTAAGAATCTCAATAAGAGGACCAACTGCCCTCGGATCACCAATCTCGCCAAGAGACCTGGCAGCAGATACTTTAGCAAAATAATTCTCGTCGCTGAGAGCCTCAATAAGTGGATCGACTACCCTGGAATCATTGATTTTACCGAGAGCAGAGATAGCATTAGCTCTGACCCAATAGTCCTCGCCTTTATCTCTGAAAACATCAATGAGTGGATCGACCGCCCT
>CAZHAO010000002.1:0-6828 GCA_964530375.1 uncultured Methanotrichaceae archaeon | reverse complement strand
GGATCGACCGCCCTAGAATTACCGATCTCCCCGAGAGTCCTGATAGCATTTTTTTGAACTTCTGGATCCTCATCCTTAAGAGCTACGATGAGAAGATCAACAGCTTTTGGATCGCCGATCCTGTCAAGAGCCTTGATAGCCTTATCTTTGACCAGCTTCACCGGTTCGTTTAGAGCCACGAAGATTAGAGGATCAGTGGCATTGACATCTCCGATCTGGCCGAGAGCCTCCGCAGAATTTCCTCGGACGTCTGGATCCTCGTCTTCAAGAGCCTGGATAAGAGGACCTACTGCCCTTGGATCACCGACCCTGCCTAGAGACACAGCAGCACTCGCTCGGACGTCAGGCGTTCCCCCATACAACAGATCCCAAACTGTATCGTCTACTCTATCAGCCACGACAGGCATCGCCAGCGCCGCTAGCGCAAGCACGCACAAAATTGCTTTAAGTCTCATTTCATTTAATCTCCTATCAGAGATGGGGTTTGTCACGATCCACGAAAAATGTTTCGATGTCGCCCGCTTACTCGAGGATCTAAAGTCCTCCATTATTTCCCTGCACTGTACACCACAATCATGATCTACTCCTCGGTGAGACCATAGATTTTGTAGACGGCCTAATCGATCAGCTCGTCGGTATCCTGATCTGGCTAAACAGGGGCTTCAAGGTAGTAGTTGACGTTCTTATGTAACTTAGGCAAAAGATTTAACTGGATGGGTTACATAAGACGGAGCCTTGATCCCCAAATACATCTTGGACGAGCTGGCCGAGGAGGACCTCCCCCACCTCCTGGAGATCAGAGACTACCTCGATCGATTGATCACCCATCGCGAAGGATCTCCTGAAGAAGGAGCCTCAAAAGCAGAAACAGGTGAGAAGAGGCATGGGTCCGTCACCTACCGGCAGGAGTGGGTGTACTGCGGCAAGGAGTGCAAAAAATGCCCGCATGGGCCATACTGGTACTGCTACTGGAAAGAGGACGGAAAAACACGGACGAAGTACATCGGCAAGGTCCTGAAGGAGGTGGAGCTTTGAGTTCGAGGGGCGTTTTCGTTTTTGCTCTGATCCTTTCGATCTCTCTCCTCTCAGGCTGCATATCCACCGACGAGCCGGCGTCTCAGCCGGAGACCCAAGAGATGGTCAACCTCGTCGCCACCACAGTCCCCCTCGCCACCTTTTCGGAGATGGTGGGAGGGGACCGGGTGAGGGTCTCGTTCCTGGTTCCGCCGGGCACAAGCCCCCACACCTTCGAGCCCTCCCCCTCGAACCTCGCAGAGGTGGAGGATGCCGACCTCTACGTCAAGAACGGGGCGGGCCTTGAGATCTGGATGGAGAAGATAATCGGGGCGAACGAAGATATGCTCGTCGTCGACTCTTCCAACGGCGTGGACCTGATAGAGACGACCGAATCCGAAGATCACGATCACGACCATGACCACGGAGCAGATCTCGGCGATGAAGGCGCTGATGGGAAGATCCGCACGGCGGACCCCCACATCTGGCTCTCGCCGAAGAACGCCATGATCATCGTAGGGAACATCTGCGATGGCCTGATCAAAGTCGATCCGGAGAACGCCAAATTTTATAGAAATAACAGGGACGAATACATCGGCAGGCTGAAGGAGCTGGACTCTGAGCTGAACTCGACCTTCTCGAAGACAGATAAAAAGGAGTTCATCGTCCTCCACCCCGCCTGGAGCTACCTCGCTCGAGACTACGGCCTCGTCCAGCTCCCGATCCTCGAAAGCGAGAAGGAGCCGGGCCCCCAGTACCTCGCCAGGATCGTTGACGTCGCCTGGGAGAAGAGCATCAAGACTATCTTCGTAGACCCGAACTTCAACCCTAAATCCGCGGAGATCATCGCGGCGGAGATCGGAGGCGTCGTCGTGCCCCTCGACCCCCTCGCCGAAGACTACATCGAGAACATGAGGATGGTGGGCCAGAAGATCGCCACGAGCCTTGAGGGCTGAGATCAGAGGCTGCAGCTGGCCAGGAGCAAGCAAAAATGACCGGAGCAAATCCCGTATCCATCGAGAACCTCTGGGTCCGGCTGGACGGCCGAACCGTCCTGGAGGATGTTAACTTAGAGGTGAAAGAGGGGGACTTCCTCGGGCTGATAGGCCCCAACGGCGGGGGGAAGACGACCCTCCTCAAGGCGATCCTGGGGCTGGTGAAGCCCTCCAGCGGAAGGGTTTTGGTCTTCGGGATGAGCCCTGAAGCCGCTCGAAGGCGGGTCGGCTACCTCCCCCAGAAGAGCCTCTTCGACCAGAGGTTTCCTGTCAGCGCCCTGGAGGTGGTGATGATGGGCAGGTATGGGAGAAAGGGGCTCTTTGGCCGCTACGCCCCGGAGGATCGGGAGGCTGCCCGCTTGGCCCTGGAGGCGGTGGGGATGGAGGAGGAATCTGATCGGGAGATCGGGGCTCTTTCAGGAGGCCAGCAGCAGCGGATCTTCGTCGCAAGAGCCCTCGTCTCGGAGCCCGACCTCCTCCTCCTGGACGAGCCCGCCACAGGGATCGACAGCTCCCACCAGAAGGAGTTTTACGAGCTTCTTCGAGATCTGAACGAGAAGATGACGATAATCATGGTCTCCCACGACATCAGCGCCGTATCGACCTACGTCAAGAAGGTCGCCTGCGTCAGCAGAAAGCTATACTACCACAGCTCAAAGGAGCTTTTCTCCGAGGAGATCGAGGAGGCTTACCACTGCCCCGTGGAGATGATCGCCCACGGAGTACCCCATCGGGTTCTGAGGGAGCACGACTGACGATGATCGAGATATTCGCTTACGAGTTCATGCAGAGGGCCCTTATCGCCGGCATCATAGCCTCGGTCCTCTGCGGCGTCATCGGGATCTACGTCATCCTCAACAGGATCGTCTTCATCGGCGGCGGTATCGCCCACACCGCCTTCGGCGGGATCGGCCTGGGCTACCTCCTGGGGAAAGATCCGCTCATATTTGCGGTCCTATTCTCGGTGGCGGCGGCCCTCGGCATAGGGGCGATCAGCGACCGGTCGCGGGTATCAGAGGATACGGCCATCGGCGTCTTCTGGGCTGCTGGAATGTCCCTTGGGATCATCTTTGTGAGCCTGAGCCGCGGATACGCCCCCGACCTCTTCGACTACCTATTCGGCAACATCCTGGCCGTATCCTGGAGCGACGTTTTGATGATCTCGGTCCTGACCGTGGCGATGCTGGCCCTGGTGGCCCTCTTCTACAAGGACCTGATGATCCTCTCCTTCGATTCCAGCTACGGCGAGGCGGTGGGCCTCCCGGTGAGGGAGCTTCGCCTCCTCCTCCTCTGCATGGTGGCCCTCAGCGTCGTAGTTCTGATAAAGATCGTCGGAATAATCCTGGTGATAGCCCTTCTCACCATCCCCGGAGCCATCGGAAGGCAGCATGCCCGAAGCCTCAAGAGGATCATGGCCCTCTCCATCCTCATGGGGGCGTCCTTCGTCCTCGGTGGCCTCGTGGCCTCTTACCTGCTGAACATCCCCTCCGGCGCCACGATAATCCTCGCTGCGGCCGGGACCTTCTTTGTCAGCACCCTCCTGGCCCGGTGAACATTTAAATCCGATAGCATCAATTTCAGTACTCGGATGAAGGATGCAAACCCCTCAGAGGCGGTATATCGGGGGATGAAGAGGGCGGGGGTGGACTTCGTCGCCAGCGTTCCTTGCGTCAACCTTCAGGAGCTTCTCCGTCTCGTGGACTCCGACCAAAAGATCGCTCACGTCCCCGTGACCCGGGAGGAGGAGGGGGTCGGGATCTCTGCCGGAGCCCATCTCGGGGGCAAAAGGCCGGCCCTTCTGATGCAGAACTCCGGGCTCGGAAACAGCATCAACGCCCTCGCCTCGTTGAACGGCCTCTATAAAATTCCTCTCCTGATGATAATATCCCATCGGGGCGGCGCTGGGGAGACGATCGCTGGCCAGGTGCCGATGGGAAGGTTGACGCCGAAGCTTTTGGACGCCATGGAGATCCCGCACTTTGCGCCAAACGCGGCGGAGGCTGAGGAGACCGTGGCCGGGGCCGGGAACCTGGCCTGGTCGGGGAGGACGCCGACGGCGGTGCTGCTGGACATCGTTTTTTGGAGGTCGGGCAGATCGAGATGATCTGACCAGCTGCGGGCAGTAGGTCTTTCGAAGCGGTCTCTAGACGAAGGCTTTCCCTCCGCCGACTTTGCACAAAGTCGACGTACCCCTCCGGTGAAATATATATTTGAGCAGGAGAAGTTTCATGGTCATCGCTGAGCTCTGGGCTGGACATAGGCCCCTTCCAGAGGAGATAAGAAGCTCTCTCGGAGAGCTTTCCGGCCTTTTTGAGGAGGAGGGGGTGATCCTGGCCTTATCTCTTCGGGTCTCTCGCAAGAGATGAACCCGAGAGAGAGCCCCACGACGTCGACATCGCCGTTCTGACCAGAAAGGCGGAAGAGCCCGGCTGGAGGCTGAGGGAGAAGTTAGCTGACGCCCCGGGGAGAGAAGGGGGTCATCTCGGAGGATCTCTATCTGCAGATAAAAGGGCTGGGAGGCTTTCGAAACGTTCTGATCCACCGGTATACGGGGATCGACCCCGACTAGTCTTCGAGAAATTATATAAACTTTGACTTCGATATTGAGATATCGTATTTTCTTTGGAGGAGTAACCTATGCCGGATAGCGTCTATAAAATAGTGGAGCTGGTGGGGTCCTCTCCCAACAGCTGGGAGGAAGCGGCGAAGACCGCCATCGAGAAGGCCGCCAAGAGCCTGAGAGACCTGAGGGTGGCCGAGGTGAGGGAGCTGGACGTGAAGCTCGAGGGCGGAAAGATCGTCGCCTACAGGGCCAAGGTGAGAGTATCCTTCAAGATCGAGGGGGAGGTGGACTAAAACCACCTCCCACCATCGATGAAGTGTATAAGCCGCCGTCTATTCTTCAGGGCCGATGACTTGGTGGGCGTTTTGGCTGGCCCTCGCACCGAGGATCTCCCCTGCCCAGGCGTTTTGTCGATCCGGTTGTTTCTGGTTTTGAAGAAGGGCCAGGGGCATCGGGGGTATCATCCCGCCCTTATATCTTGTCGCCCTCAGCCAAGAATCGGCTCCCAGCCTAGTTCTGCCTCAGCCCCTCCTGCCAGCGGAGGAGCTTCTCCTGGACGACAAACCTGAAGGTCCTATCGATGAGGAGGCCGAGGAGGCCCAGGACGATCATGTAGAGGAAGACCAGGTCCATCATGTGGAGGGAGTAGTAGTCCCAGAGCCGGTACCCCAGGCCGCTTCGCGTGCTCGCCCCGAACATCTCGGCGGCGACGATGCACATCCATGCGATCCCCATGGCGATCCTGATCCCCGCGGCGATGGAGGGGAGGGCCGAGGGGAAGGCGACGTACCTTAACAGTTCGCGGTTTCTGGTGGCTCCGAGGACCATCGCCGACTCGACGTAGACTCGGGGGACGGACCGAAAGCCCACGTAGGAGTTGATCAGTATCGGAAATACCGCCCCCACGAAGACTATGAAACCCGCGGCCTGGGCCGTCAGGCCGAACCAGATTATGGCGAAGGGGATCCAGGCGAGGGGCGGGATCGGCCTGATCAGCTCCACGATGGGGTCAAAGACCCTGTCGGCAACCCTCGACCATCCCATCGCCATCCCTATGGGGAGGGCCACCAGGAGCCCCGCCACCATGCCCAAGGCGAAGTGGATCAGGCTCACCGGCAGGTCCACCCAGAGGATCGTCGGCCACTGGCGGACGAGGGCCTCGGCCACCTGGAGGAAGCTCGGAAGCTTCAGAGGGTTGTCGATGGCCATCGCCAGAAGCTGCCAGACGACGACGAGCCCCATCACCGAGAGGGTCTCGACGCCATGCAGAGCCAGCTCATCCCTCGCCCTCTCGGTGAACTTCAAACTCCGATCTGCCCCCTTTCTCATTCGTATCTCTCGTTTCCGTTCCTTTTTCAGCTCACAACCCTGTCGTAGAAGCTCGTCTCAAAGAGGTCATCTTCGGTCAGGAGCTTGTCACCGGTGTAGCCGAGCTCGTAGTCGACCTTGGCATACTCGACGACCGAGGGGATCATCTCGTGGGGATCGCTGATCCAGGCGCCGTCCCAGTTCTCGATGGAGTGCTGGACCATCGTCAGGTTCTGGCCTGTCTTGGCAGAGTAGATCAAAGCCGCCCTCTCGGGGTTCTCGTTGATGTACTCTGTGGCCCTGATGTGGATCTTAATTATCTGCTCCACCAGCTTCGGCTCCTCTCTCATCAGCTTTCCGCTGACTACGAGGCAGCAGCAGGCGTGGTTTGGCCACATCTCGCCGGAGGAGACGACCGATTTGCCGTTCCCCTCAACCTCGATGATGGATGGCGAAGGATGGGGGAGGAATACGGCGTCGACTTGCTTCGCGGAGATGGCGGTGACGGCGTCGCCGGGTCCCATCGACTTTATGTCGATCTTTGCAGGATCTACGCCGTTGTCCTGGAGCCACTTCTTGAATACGGTGTCCTGGATCGATCCTGGCGGGAAGGTTCCGACCTTCAGCCCGACGAGGGACTGGGGCCCTTGGTAGTCTACATCGGGGCTGACGACCAGGTCCGACCCGTTCTTCTGGACCGCGGCGACGATCTTGGCGTCGAGGCCCTGGGATATGGCGCTGATGGGCGGGGCTGCGCCGACGTAGGCTATGTCCAGGCTTCCGCCGAGCATCGCCTGCATCTCAGGGGGTCCCGAGGGGAACTCGAAATCCTCGACCTTCTCGATCCCGAAGGGCTTGAGGTCTTCAAGCCACCATCCCTCCTCCATCGCCACCATCTCGGCGATCTGATGGGTGCTGGGCTGGTAGCCGATCCGGAGGGTGGTGATC
>CAZHAO010000001.1:0-25374 GCA_964530375.1 uncultured Methanotrichaceae archaeon | reverse complement strand
TAATTCAAACTGCATTGAATCCAACGGGGCGCGAAATAATTTCAGGACTCCACAGCGCCTTCCGCCCCCCCAAATCCCGGCCCCGCCAGGACCCGCGTTGCCCGTAGGAGTTAGCGGCAAGACCGTCGATGAGACGGGAACCTTCTGCGACGAGGTCTGCGAGTCGTAGTACAAATCAGCTCAGAGACACCAGACCCTTTTCTTCTCGGTCTTCATAGGGCTAATGATCCTGGTGCTTATCGTCCCCGCGCATCCCCACGAACAAGCTTCTGGGAGAGCGCCAAAAGATCTGCATAATGTCTTCGCGGCCTCCATCATCCGACGTCGGGCATCTCCGGCGGCCGATAGATCCCCCTCTCGGTGATGATCGCAGACACGAGGTCGAGGGGCGTGGCGTCGAAGGCCGGGTTGTAGACCTTGACCTCGGGCGGGGCGAGCTGTTTGCTTCCCAAACGCCTGATCTCGTCCGGGTCCCTCTCCTCGATTACGACATCCTTCTCGAAAGAGTCGAGGTCGAAGGTGGAGATGGGGGCTGCGACGTAAAATGGAATTCCGTGAGCCCTCGCCAGGACGGCGAGGGAGTAGGTACCGACCTTGTTGAAGACGGCGTCCTTTGTGATCCGGTCGGCGCCGACGATCACCTTATCGATTCTGCCCTGGCGCATCGCCATCCCGGCCATGCTGTCGCAGATGAGGGTGACGGGAATGTTGTCTTCCGAGAGCTCCCAGGCCGTCAGCCTCGACCCCTGAAATAGCGGCCTCGTCTCGCAGGCGCAGACGCTGATCCTCTTGCCTTCGGCCACTGCCGACCGAATGACGCCGAGGGCCGTCCCCCAGCCGACGCAGGCGAGCCTTCCGGCGTTGCAGTGGGTGAGGACGACGTCCCCGTCCGCGAGGAGGGCGGCGCCTACGTCGCCGAGGGCCCGGTTGATGGCGACGTCCTCCTCGGCGATGGCCTCCGCCTCCGCCAGGGCCGAGGCCCGAATCTCGCCGGCGGTGGCGGAATCCTCGATTTCGCCGATGGCCCTCATCACCCGGTCGACTCCCCAGGAGAGGTTGACGGCGGTGGGCCTCGCCGCCCGGATGATCCCGGCCGCCTTCTGGACTTCCTGGAGGAGGGCCGCCGGGTCTGTCGCCGCCGACCGGGCCGCCGCAAGGGCGACGCCGTAGGCCCCGGCTGCGCCAAGAGCCGGAGCTCCGCGGACCCGCAGGGCGAGGATCGCCTCGCATAGCTCCTCAACGGAGCCGACCTCGATCGTTTTAAGCATCTCGGGGAGGAGGGTCTGGTCGATCATCCCGACGGCCTGGCCCTCGTCGTCCCACCAGATCGTCCTCAAGCCCTCACTCCCGGCTGAAGGTTTTGACCTGGCCGTCGATGACGACGACGAGCTCGTCGACGTTCTCGAAGATCCCGTGCTCGACGACGCCCGGAATCTCCGAGAGCTGGGCCGCCAGGAGGCCCGGGTCCTCGATGACGCCGAAGTCTGCATCGATGACGAAGTTCCCGTTGTCGGTGATCACCGGCCCGTCCTTCATCTTCGCCTGCCGGATTTGGGGTGAGCCCCCCAGCTCCTCGATCCAGATTTGAGCAAGCCTGCCCGCGAAGGGGAGAACCTCCACGGGGACGGAGTGGGTGAGAAGGTCGACGCGCTTGGAGGAGTCGGCGACGATCACAAACCACTGGGCCGAATGAGCTACGACCTTCTCCCTCGCATGGGCCGCGCCCCCGCCCTTGATCGCCGTGAGGTCTGCGGCGATCTGGTCCGCCCCGTCGATGGCGAGGTCGAGGATCGGGTCCTGGTCGAGGGTGGTGAGGGGAATCCCCGAGGCTATCGCCATCTCCTGAGCCTGGTAGGATGTAGGAACCCCCAGAACCTCCATCCCCTCCTCCACCATCTCTCCGATCCTCTTAATCGTCCAGGCGACGGTGGACCCTGTCCCAAGCCCCAAGACCATCCCGTCCCTCACCATCTCCGCCGCGGCCTCCCCCGCAGCCCTCTTCTCCTCGACGTTCGAATCCGGCGTCCTCACCATGACGGTCCTCCTCCAGCCAATTCCTCGTTCCTTTTACAATTCTTAGCGGTTCCCACGACTTAATCGACGACCTCGCTTCTGACGGTGGTGAATACCGGCCCCCGGACGTCGATCTTCCTCTTCCTGCCGGTGATGTACCTCTCCAGGGCCGGCTCTAGCTTGAGGTTCACGTCTCCCGGTCCCCGGACGATCCGCGCCCTCGTCTCCGACCCCTCTCCCCTCAGGGCCGCATCCTCCGCCTCCCGGGCCGCCAGCTCAGCGAAGGAGTCGATGAACCTCATCCCGGTGGTGACGCCTTTCTCGAAGGCCTCCTCCCACTTGCTCGTCTTGGGGACCCCAAGGATGTTCTCCTTGAAGACGATCACCTCGTTCATCGCCGCAGGGCCGCAGAGCTTCGTGTTCTCCTCCGGCTCCACCACCTTTACCACCACCTTCCGGCCGGAGAGCTCCCCCCCCCACGCCTCAAACTCGCAGGGGGACGGGGCGTCGCCGTGGACCTCGCAGGTCTTGACGACCGCCCGAGCGACCTCGATCCCTGCTTTGGTCTCGGGCTCTTTCTCGACCCTGATCATCGTCGCCATATCCCTCGCCGAGAGGTCGGGGTCCGTGACGAACTGCGGATAGGCGAGGGCCCGAAGGTCGGTGGCGTCGTAGAGGATCATCGCCAGCCTCTCGACCCCTAGGCCCAGGTTCATGACGGGGTAGGGCACATTGTACATCGATAGGGCGGTTGGGGAGTATATCCCGAAGGTGGCCACCTCCACCCACCCCGTATTGTACTTGGTGGACGACCCCACGAGGCCCGGATGGTAAGCGTAGACCTCGATCTGGGTCTCGGGGACGTAGTACTTGCTCCTCTTGTCGTCGGGAAGAAACCTGAACTTCTCAAACCCGAACTGGCTGAGGAGGCCGTCGGCGACCATCTTCCCGTCCTCGACGGATAAGTCCTCGTCCATGATGACGCAGCTTGCAGAGTGATAGGTCATCAGCCTCGCCGCGTCCTCCGACTGCTCCCGCCGAAAGCAGCGGTCGACGGAGAATAGCTTTACCGGAAGGGTCGCCCTCCCGGCGAGGCTTCCGAGGGTGATGAACCAGCCGGAGGTCATGTGGCTCCGGAGGGTCTTTGTGGTGGCGACGGGTGTCAGGGCCTTGAACTCGGGGAACACCTCCTCGATGAGGGTCGAGACGAGGGCGTCGGAGACGTCGAGAGCCGCCGAGATGTCGTGGACGAGGTCGTCCCCCTCCACCGTCCCCTTCTTGTAGCCGTGGAGGATCTTCCGGACGCCGTCCACCTCCTCTGCCGAGAGGTCCCTTCCCAGGAGCTTCTTCATCTCGCCGACCCGCTCGTCGGATATCCCGACGTCGGGGCGCGGAAGGCCCGCAAGATAGAAGCATCGATCCAGAACCGCCAGCGCCTCGCTTCCAAACTGCTTTTTGACCTCCAGGTCCTCGACGATCAATGGGTTCATCGCCTCGTCGAAGCCGAGGCGGAGGTAGGCCTCCCGGAGCCTTCCGATCACATCGAAGATGGGGTGAGGCCTGCCGTAAGAACAGACGCGTCTGGGGTAGCGTCGGTTCAAGGGCGGCACTTCCACGTACTCCTTTCCCTGCTGCCAGGCTGCGTCGAAGTCCTCGCCGGCAGCCTCCCGAACGCGGGCTGGATCGAACTTCATGAGGGGAGGGATTGGGTCGCCCCTCTTTAAGACTTTTGGGAGCTAGAAGTCGGTTGATTTATAACTGTGCATCTCGCTTTGGATATAGAGAGGTGGCATGGGCCTTGAAGTGGTTGAAGAAGATCTTTTCAAAGGAGAAGGCCGGCGAAGACCGCGGGGGCGGAGAGGCGCCCATCACCCTGGCCCTCTCTCACGTCAAAGACTGGCTGAGAGAGGAGTCCCAGGAGCCGGAGTTCGAACGGAACGTCTTATCCCTCTACGACTCGATCGAGAGGGTGGCAAAGAACCTCGAAGGGGGCCTCTTGGCCCTGGATAGGGCGGAGCCGAAAGATGACGCTCCGCCTCGCCTCCTCAAGGCCGGATCTGCCGCCCGAAAGAAGGTGGGGCGGCAGATGAGGGGCCTCTCCGATAGGATCGCCCCTCCGGCGAAAGCTGACCCCAGCTCAGCGAAGGAGTACCATTCGGCGATGATGAAACACCTCCAGAACACCGCCCAGAAGTTCGGGCGGGCCCAGAGGTACACCGCCGCCCTCTTTCCGAGGGAGGTGGAGATGATCAACTCCGACCTCGGGACGATCAGCCGCCACCTCTCAGACCTCGGCGAGATGATCTCTCTGCGAGAGGCGAGCCTCGAGAAGTTCTGTGAGGCGGAGGACCTCGCATCTCAGGTCAGCGAGAGGAGAGACCAGATCAAAGCCCTGAAGGATGAGATATCGAGAGACGATGCCCTTCTGGCGACGCTGAGGGATCAGGAGATGGGCCACCAGGAGGAGATCGAGACCTGGACCAAAAGCGAGGAGGGGAGGAGGAACCTCGACGAGAGGAAGGCGCTGGAGCAGAAGCTCCGGGAGAGGGAACAGATCGAGATGTGCATGGCGGACCTGGTCTCCCCCCTCACCAAGGCCTTATCCAGGATAGTGAAGCAGAACGATAGCGACCGGATCGCCCTCCAGCACCGGGATGTCTTCGAGAAGCTCACGAGCTCTCCTGTCGGGGCCCTCGAGGGCGACGTCTCGGGAGCCCTCTTGGAGCTGAAGTCGAAGGTGGACCTCCTGGGCCTGCGGGACAAGAAGAGGGATCGGATCATCGAGCAGATCGACCACCTCCTGATGGAAAGGCCCCTGGAGGTCCTGAAGTCCCGCCACCTTCGTCTCCAGGATGAGATCGATGAGCTGGAGCGGAGCCTTTCGAGAAGCGGCCGCGATACGGCTCGGCTGCGGGAGAAGCGCGATCTTGTCCGCCAGAAGATCCAAGCCCTGGAGGCGGAGATCGAGGAGAGGAGGAGGAGCATCGCCGCCCAGGAGGATAGGCTATCCAAAGACAGCGCAGACCTTAAGGAAAAGCTTGAGAAGATCGCGGGAGGGCCCGTGGAGATCGATCTTTTCAGCTGAGAGGAGCAGCCGATCCTTCCGTCCCTCATCTCCGATCTCTCCGTCCCCCTACATCACCCGTCATCGGTCCATCCCCGGTTCGGCTTTTATGCGCCGCTAGAGCCAAAACGAAATCCGGATTCGCTGGAGCCCCTAAGATCTTCAGGCGGCCTTTGATACTTTTCATAAAGAGCTCAGGGGGTTGTGAATAAGTACTTATAACCAGCAGTCCCAACCAATTTACTGAGAGGCGGCTTGGCATTCTTGTCGCCCTCATTGGAGATATATGATGAATTGGAGGTTCTGGCTGATGAAATCTTCATTTCGAATGGTTATGGTCCTGGTCTTGGCCCTGACCTCGGCCGTATCCGTCTGCCTCGCTGAGGGCGAGGAGACGGGACCATCAGAGCTTCAGAAGGGCGAGCTTCTATTCATGGACGAGTTCGCGACCACAAAGCTGGGAGACTGGGGATGCGTTCGGGGTGAGAACCAGAGCAACTACTACGAGGACGGCAAGTACATCATAAACGTCGTCCCCTCCGACTCGTGGTGGAGGGTCCAGTCCGGAAAGTCCTTTGGCGACTCCATCGTGGAGGTGGAGGCGACCCCAACGGGCGGACCTGACGACAACGTCTACGGGGTAATGACCGGGTTCCTGGACTGGTCCAACTACTACCTCTTCATGATATCAGGGGACGGCTACTTCAAGTTCATCAAGAGGGAGAACGCAACATGGACCCAAAACGATCCCTGGACCAAGTCCGAAGCCATCAAACAGGGAAAGACGACCAACCTGGTCCAGGTGAAGCGCCAGGGTGATACCTTGTCCTTCTATGCGAACGGCGTCAAGCTCGCCGACTACGTCGACGACAGCTTTCCCGAAGGAAAAGTGGGGATCATGGCCGGCACCACCGTCTGTGGAGGGGGGAACGTCACCGTCAGCTTCGACAACTTCTCCGTCTGGGGGATCGGGGGAACCTGAGCCTGGAGGGGGATTCCCCCCGCCTCTTTTTTCTCAGAATAGAGAGCCTGAAATTTTAAACGGCTGGCTCATCTTTGCCGGCTTCGACCCTCTCTTTCAGGGCCCTGTTCATCTCCTCAAATCCAGAGAGGGCCTGATCGATCCTCTTCGTCATGAGGGGGACCAGAAGGCCAGAGAACGCCTCTCGCTGGACGAACCTCACCCTCCCGGCCTCCAGGGGCTCGATCTCGAAGATGTGCTCTTCGTCGAAGAGGCCGAAAAGCCAGAGCCTCCCCCTCCACCGGAGCTCTCGATTTCGGGCGACCTTCGTCACAGCGGGCCTGAAGGCCACGGCCCTTCCGCCCGGAGGCCTGATCTGGACCCTCAGCCTCGCCCCCTCCTTTGCCTCTCCCACCACGGGCCGGATGAAGGGGTTCCACTCCCTGAAGCCCTCAAAGTCCGTGAGAGCTTTCCAGACCTCCTCCGGCGAGGCCGAGATCTCGATCTCGCTATTTATCTCCCTTCTGAACATGCCTGCCGCCTCTTCATCCCGATAGGGGGGAAAATGTGACCTGGTCTTAGATCTCGTTTTCGTCTAACCAAACCAGTCCGGAGGCTGCCAGCCGGGCTGCGGCCTTTCTCCCTCGAACTCTTCGACATCGACCACCGCCTTGGCGTAGACGGGCCTGAGGGAGGTGCCGTTCACTGACCTCGGGTCGACCTCGACGAGGTTGACGAACCTCCCGCTCCAGAGGGCATCGGCCTCGTAGACGATCCTCCTCTCCTCGCCGGGACCCAGATCGATCAGGTTCCAGGTGACGACGCCGTCATCGTAGGTGGCGAAGGTGGGGGTGGAGTCGATGAGCTCCATCCCGTCAGGGAGCCGGTCGGTCACCGTCGCGACCAGGGTGGCTCCGCCGAGGTTTTTGACGTCCAGAGTGTAGGTGACGCGGTTTGGAACGACCTCGTCGACCGCCCACGCCTTGACGACGGATACGCCCTCAGCAGAGCAGCATGAGAGCCATTTGATCTCGAAGGCGGAGAAGTTTGCGGCATAGACCCAATCACCTCCGTCACCGCCGAAGGCCTCGACCCGGTTCACCAGCTCGTCGCCCCGGGCGTCCGTCACGTCGAGGGTGATCTCGATGTTTTTTACATCGCCGGGAGATAGGTGGGTGAGGGACCAGTTGGCACCATCGGTGGTGAAGGTCGGCCCGAGGTTCGAGCTGACGAAGCTCGATCCCGGCGGGAACAGATCTCTCACCAGGACCGGCTCGAGGGTCCTGTCGCCGTCGTTCTCGATGGCGATGACGTATCTGGCTCGGGTTCGATCGCCCTCGTAAACGAGGGCGCCCTCTTTGGCCATACGGAGGTGGGGCTGGCCGTACCCTGAGGCGGCGGAGAGCTGGACGTCTCTTTGGAGGGAGTAGTCTCCTTCGTACTGCTCATCCATATCGATATCGTCCTCGGAGACGACCCTGTACCGCGCCGTCCCCGAGAAGTTCGCCTCCGTCTCCATCTCGCCGAGGCCCAAAGCCACCGTCGTCTTGTCGAGGCGGCTAACCCCGGAGTACTCCTCTCCGATGTAGCTCTCGCCCTCCCGTTTGGAAAGGATTCCCTCTCGCCATTTGAGGGAGATGTTCGTCGATGGGCCTCCGCCGACGGCGAAGCTCGTGGGCAGGTGGGCGAGGGAGACCTCCTTTGCGATGTAGTTGGTGAAGGTCTCGATCCTCTCTTCGGAGTGGTAGGAGCCGGTCCCCGACTCGAAGGTCTTCTGTTCGTCCCCGACCTTTTTGTCGACGGCGACAAAACCCGTCCCCGCCACGGACCGTTCTGAGGATATGCTGGAGCCGTAATCGTCCACCCGCTCAGTGATCTTGAAGCTGCCGGAGTACTCCTCGGAGGCCGCAAAGAGGGGGGTCTCCTGGGGCGTCCCGTTGGGGCTGGACTTTTTGAAGACTCCCAGGCTCGCCGTCCCGTTGAACGCGGACTCTACCTCCATCTCGGTCCCGTTCCCGTCCACCCCGATGGCCGCCTGCCGGTCGAGGTAGTCGCCGTAAAGGTAGGACTCCTTCATCGCAGTGCCCGATGCCGAGTTCCTCAGAACGGTGATCTTTGTGAACCCTCCGCCGAAGGTCGACCTCGATATCTCCACGACCGGACGGGATAGGGAGTTGTTCTCCGAGACCTTTATTGACGAGCGGCTATCTTTTGAGCCCGTATCGTCCGCCCACCCGCATTGCACCGAGAGGGCCAGGAGAAGACATGCCCCCATGGCCAGCAACCTGAAGGAACTGCGCATGAACCACCACCCTCCAAACCTCAAACCCGATCCATCGGGCCACCCGCCATATCTTTATCTTCAACCTTTTTAAACCCATTTGAGCTCGCAGGTTTTGTAGGTGAAGTTGTTGGCTGAGATATCTGTTCTGGCGGAGGGGCGCATGGAAATCCTCGAAGGCGGAAGGCTTCGGGCCTCGCCGTCGGCGGTCCTGATAGAGGGGGCAGGAACTCGTCTCCTGGTCGACCCCGGGGCCGACAGGAGGGGGCTTCTCTCCGGCCTCGCGAGAAAGGGCCTTTCTCCCCAGGAGGTGGACCTGATATTCGTCACCCACACCCACCTCGACCACATCCTCAACCTGAGGCTCTTTCCCGAGGCCGATGTCTGCGATTCGAGCTTCATCTACCGGGGAGACGAATTGATGCCCATCGGAAGGTTCGTCCCGGGAACGAAGGTCGAGGTCCTCCCGACGCCGGGCCACACCCCGGACCACGCGTCCCTCCTCGTCCCCGTTGAGGGTGAGACCTGGCTTGTAGCAGGAGACCTCTTCTGGTGGCGCGACGATGCGGTCCAGAGGACCGATCGAGGGTCCCTCTTGAGTCTTGAGGACGAATATGCCACCGACCCCGGGGCCCTGAGGTCGAGCAGGATGGTGGCGCTCGCGAGGGCCGACGTCGTGATCCCGGGCCACGGGAAGGTCTTCCGGCCGGATCGGAGGTCAGATCCCGGCCTCCGATAGTCACCTTTTAGTAGTTTTTGGAGAGGGGTTGTAACCATGCAAGAGGAGATCTTCTGCCCTGAATGTGGCGACTTCACAGAACACGTCACCGTCAAGCTAGGACGGGAGCACCTCGTACGATGCGAGGTCTGCGGGACGGTCCATCCCGCGAGGCTGGAGAGGACGAGGCTTTCGCACCTTCGGGTCATCATCAGCGCCACCGACGCCTCCCAGCGCCGCACCATCGAGATTCCAGCAGAGGATCAGCTCACCGTGGGCGACGAGATCCTGGTGGACGACGGGGTCGGAGACGTCGCGATGGTCGAGATCACCTCCATCGAGCTGGAGGGCGGGCGGCGGGAGGATACGGCTCGGGCCGGGGAGGTGAAGACCCTCTGGACGCGGGCCGTCGACGAGGTGGCGGTGAAGGTCTCAGTCTACAGGAGGGGAAAGACCGCCTCCTACAGCTTGCCCGCTCGAGGGGACGAGACCTTCGCTGTGGGCGATGTGAGGACCGCGGGCGGGAGGAGGTTTCGGGTGGAGAAGATCAAGGTTCGCGACGGGCGATTTCTCGACAGAGCCCTCGCCAAAGAGATAACCAGGGTCTGGGGGGCTGCCCTTTGATGAAAGAAGTTATGCTGAAGATGCTGCGGGGAAACGTAAGCGATCGGGTCATCGAGGCGATGGGAAGGGTCCCTCGGGAGCTATTTGTCCCCGAGAGCATACGCACCATGGCCTACGAGGACCATCCCCATCCCATCGGCGAGGGGCAGACGATATCCGCCCCCCACATGGTGGCGATCATGTGCGACGTCCTCGACCTCCGGGAGGGGATGAAGGTTCTGGACGTGGGGGCCGGCTCGGGCTACCATGCCGCGGTGATGGCGGAGCTGGTGGGCGCCGAGGGGCAGATCTACTCCATCGAGCGAGTCCCGGAGCTGGTGGTCTTCGCCCGCAGGAACCTTCGAGAGGCGAAAATCGAGAACGTGACCGTAGTCGAGGGGGACGGAAGCCTGGGCCTTCCCGATCACGCCCCCTACGACCGGATCAACGTGGCTGCGACGGCGCCGAAGGTTCCAGAGCCCCTCAAAGAGCAGCTGGCGGTGGGGGGAAAGCTCGTGATCCCCGTGGGGAGCTGCTACCAGGAGCTCGTCCTCGTCATCAGGACTGAGGAGGGGTTCGAGCTGGAGCACCACGGCGGCGTCGTCTTCGTCCCCCTCATCGGGGACCACGGCTTCAAGATCTGAAGGAGGGACCAAAGGGTTATCTTGACCCGAGGCGAACCTGAATCGATGAAGCCTGTCACCCTCATCATCATGGATGGGTTTGGCGAGAGCGAAAAGACCGAGGGAAACGCCGTCGCCGCCGCCAAGACCCCCAACATCGACCGCCTCAAAAGCTCTTATCCCTTCACCACCATCGGCGCCGCCGGGCTGGACGTGGGCCTCCCCCCCGGCCAGATGGGAAACTCCGAGGTGGGCCATCTCAACCTCGGCGCGGGGAGGGTGGTCTTTCAGGACTACACCAGGATCAACCTCGCCATCGAGGACGGCTCTTTCTTCAGAAACCCGGTCCTGATCGAGGCGATGGATGGGGCGAAGGAGAGGGGCTCCGCCCTCCACCTTTTGGGACTTCTCTCCGACGGCGGGGTCCACAGCCACAACGCTCACCTCTATGCCCTTCTCAAGCTCGCGAAAGAGAGGGGGCTGGAGAGGGTCTGGATCCACGCCATCCTGGACGGGAGGGACGTTCCTCCAAGAAGCGCCCTCGGCTACTTCCGGGAGCTGGAGGAGGAGATCAGGTCGATAGGCGGAGGGAAGGTCGCCACCGTCGCCGGAAGGTACTACTCCATGGACCGGGACAGAAGGTGGGAGAGGACAGAGCTCGCCTATAGGGCTATGACCTCTGGCCAGGGGTTCCGGGCCGACGGCCCGAAGGAGGCGGTGAGGGCCGGCTACGGCCGGGGCGAAGACGACGAGTTTCTCAAGCCGACGGTGGTGGACGCCGAGGGGCTGGTCGAAGATGGCGACAGCCTCATCTTCTTCAACTTTCGGCCCGACAGGGCCCGCCAGATCACCAAGGCCTTTGTCAACCCCGACTTCTGCGAGTTCGAGAGGGAAAAGATCGACGTCCAGTTCGTCTGCATGACCCAGTACGAGGAGTCGATCCCCTCTCCCGTCGCCTTCCCCGCCGAGTACCTAAAAGACACCCTCGGCGAGGTGGTGAGCAGGGCGGGGCTTCGCCAGCTCCGGATCGCCGAGACGGAGAAGTATGCCCACGTCACCTTCTTCTTCAACGGCGGCCGGGAGGAGGCGAGCCCCGGCGAGGAGAGGGTTCTGATACCCTCGCCGAAGGTAGCGACCTACGATCTGAAGCCTGAGATGAGCGCCTTTGAGGTGACCGACGCCGTCGTCGAGAAGATCAAAGAGGGCGTATACGACCTCATCGTCCTCAACTACGCCAACTCGGACATGGTCGGCCACACAGGGATCTTCGATGCTGCCGTCAAGGCGGTGGAGGCGGTGGACCAGGGCGTCGGAAGGGTCGTCTCAGAGGTGCTGGCCCGGGGCGGAGCTGTTCTCCTGACGGCGGACCACGGGAACGCCGAGCAGATGGAAGACCCCAGTACTGGCCAGCGCCATACCGCCCACACCACAAACCCGGTCCCCTTCGTCCTGATCATGGGCGGCGAGAGAGCGAAGCTTCGGAAGGGCGGGATCCTCGCCGACGTCGCCCCGACGGTTTTGGACCTATTGGGCCTTAAGGTTCCTGGGGCTATGACCGGGAGGTCCCTCATCGCCAAAGATTAAGCCAAAGAAGCTCAGATGGTAGTACGTCATGGATGGGAGCTGGAATCGGTTTAGAACCTACCTTCGGGTCAGCCAGGCCTACAAGATAGCAAGGCGCCTCTTCGTGATGAACGCCTTCGACGGGATCCTCACCATCATGGGGGTCGTCATAGGAGCCCACTTCTCCGGCCTCGCAGATCCCGATATCGTCATCACCGCCGGGGTGGGGGGGAGCATCGCCATGGGGATCTCCGGGATGAGCGGTGCATATCTTGCGGAGAGGGCCGAGAGGAGGAGGGACCTGAAGAAGCTTGAGAGCGCCATGCTGACCGATCTCACGAGCAGCCAGTTTGCGAGAGCCTCGGAGTTTGCCACCATCATCGTCGCCCTGGTGGACGGGATCAGCCCGGCGGTGGGGGCGATTATTCTGGTCTTGCCCTACTTATTGGTGCCGCGGATCGATATGGAGGCGGCCTTCAGGGCGTCTTTAGGCCTGGGGCTTGGGTGCCTCTTCGTCCTGGGCCTCTTTCTCGCTAGGATCAGTCACGAGCGGATGATCGTCTCGGGAGTTCGGCTGATCCTGGTGGGGCTTTTGACGATCGCCATCGTCAGCCTCGTCTCGGCACCGGGATAGAAAGGGGGATCTCGATTGTACGGCGCCATGGGCTTTGAGACCGACACCTTCCTCGAGATCTGTCTTGTGCTTCCCAAAAACCACAAGGTCGATCTCGGCCCGCGAAGGTTGGACGTAATCGTCCGGAAAGGCGGGATCCTGGACGCCCAGATCGAGAACCTGCGGAAGGGGAGGTATGGGCCAGGACGGGCTAACTATCTTGAAGAGGTTTTATTTCCCAAACTCGAGGGGAAGTGCATCGAGATTCTGGAGGGGCTTTCGCCGGAATCGAGAGCCCTGCGAGAGTCGGAGGTCAGAGAAGCCTTTAATAGGGCCCGAGAGAGGATAAACTTGCTGAGATATATGGAGCTTTATCGATACCTGGATTCGAAGACGTCCGAGATGCTGGAGGCGTTGAGAGATCTGGTAGCTTTTGAGACTGTTGCCCCGCCGGGCAAAAACTATCACGAGATCGTCGATTACCTGATCCCCATCTTCAGGGGACTGGGGTTTGAGACGGAGAAGGTGGTGATGCCCCAGGAGATCTTCGATCAGAGATGCGGGGTGGAGGGGCTCGTCGGCGACCGGGCCAACCTCAGGGCGCGGCTGGACGCGGGGGCCGAAGAGACCCTGGTGATCTACACCCACCTCGACGTCGTCCCCGCCGGAGAGGGTTGGTCCAGTGACCCCTTCGAGCTGGACGTCAGGGACGATCGGGTCTACGGCCGGGGCGTCGCCGACTCCAAGGGGGCGGTGGCGGCCCTCATCGCCGCTCTCGGGGCGGTGGCGGCCTGTGGAAGGCACCGCCGCAACCTGGAGGTCCTCCTCACCACCGACGAGGAGGTGGGAGGGTACTCGGGGCTCTGCTACTTCACCGACGAGGGGCTCGTCAAAGGAGACTGCATGCTCTGCATGGACAGCTTCTCCGACGACATAATCATCGGCTGCAACGGCATCATCACCTGGCAGGCCACCGTCCGCGGGAGGGCGGTCCACTCGGGGGCGAGCTTTCTCGGGGAGAACGCCATCGAGAAGGCCCTGCCGGTGATAGAGGCCCTCCTCGACCTGAAGAGGGATGTGGAGGCGAGGAGGTCCGCCTTGCGGGCCTCCTCGGAGCTTCAGGCCCTCGGCCTGGATCGTGTGAGGCCGATGCTGAACGTCACAATGATCCACGGCGGGATCAAGGAGAACATCGTCCCCGACAGGTGCGTCGTAAGAGGGGACAGGAGGGTGATATTCGAGGAGAGGATGGAGGATGCGGCCGCCGAGATGGAGAGGGCCGTTGCCGACGTCGGCGTCGACCTCGATTGGAGGAGCTGGATGTGCTACCCTCCCATGAGGATAAATCCCGACCACCCCTGGGTCGCAGAGGTGAGCGAAGCCCTGGAGAAGGCCTCAGGAAAGAGGCCGAGGCTGGCCGGCGCCCAGTACAGCCTCGACCAGGCCTACGTGGTGGACGTGACCGGCATCCCCTCCTGCGTCTACGGCGTCGGCCGCCAGACCGACTCAAACCCCCACGGCCCTGACGAGAACGTGACTCTGGAGGACCTCTCGATCTACGCCCGGTTCCTCGCGTCCCTGATGACGGGCTGAGCTTCCGGGAAAAACGAATTCGTGGAGGCGATATCTTGAAGATAATATCTGTGGTGGGGCCCAAAAAGTCCGGCAAGACCTCTCTTGTGGAGGCTCTGGTTCGATCTCTTAAGAGGCGCGGTCGGGTCGGGACCGTCAAGAACATGCCCGACCACCCCGTCGAGGATCGGGGCGACACCAAACGCCACTTCGATGCAGGAGCCGAGGTGGTGGTGGGCGTCGGCCAGGACGGGATCTTCTTCAAGGTGGCTAGGGGCGGAGGGCTCGAGGAGGGGCTGGAGGAGCTCCGGAGGAGCGGTGTGGATTACGCCATCGTCGAGGGGTTCAAGGGGTCCGACCTCCCCAAGATCGTCCTCGGCGGGATTGATGTCTCAAACACCGTCAGGATGGTGGAGGGGACGCCACCCTTCGACGAAGACCTGGTCGAAGAGCTGGTAGAGCTCTTGGTCTCGTCGCCGGAAGTCTGAGGTTCAAAAACTGGCCAGCGGCTAGCTTAACTCAGGCTCGTTTAACTCGATTAGTTTATTTTAGAAGTCGAAAATATCTCGACACGTTTTTAAACGAGGAGGCCAACAACCGGGGTTCGGGGAGGTTCACGTTGAATCGTCGATGGGTCGCAGTCCTGATCTCGATGCTGGTTTTGGTGGGGTCAGCGGCGGCTGCCAACTACGTCTTCGAGCGGTCGGTGATTAAGGGGGTGGGCTATCGAAGCCATGAGCTCGTCGGCCAGACCGCACAAGGCTACAGCGGCCAGAAGATCGTCGAGAAGATCTCGGGGAGCGGCAACTTCTACGACCGCACCGAGTTTGAGCTCAGCGTGAACTACAACTCCATAAACTACACTCAGGATGCCGAGTTTGAGTACTTCCCCGTCAGCTATCAGACAGGCACCTACGACCAGAAGTGGGTGGATAAGCTCTGCGTCTCCAACTACGATGCGGGGGCCGTGGTCACAGAGCAGTACACCCATGCCGAAAGCCTGCAAAAGAGCACCGAGATCAGAACGGCGGGGGACAGTTCCTGTAACGAGGTCAACGACAGCATGATCGAGGCCAACTTCAACGCCAACGTCATAGGCGTAGGCCACATAGGCTGGCTTTCCAAGGACCCCAACCCCGACGGCAAGGGGAGACATTTCGAGGTGGGCAGGTCCGTCGAGGACGTCACGGGAGTCTTCTCGATAGAGAAGTACATCAAGCTCTCCAAGAACGAGACCACCACGTCCAACATCGACTGGCTCCCCTGCCTCTAGTCGAAAGGCAGAGCTGGATCGATCGAGCGTCGGCCGGGCAAAAGGAACGAACGGGGAAGGAAGCGCCAGGCGAAGATAGGATGCATGAGGCCAAAATTGATGGTTTTACGGAGGGTCCGGCCTCATGCCCGATATGCGGTTCTCAGATAACGATGCAGTTCAGAAGGCGTCGATAGAGGATCATCGGAAGGGCGAGAAAACGGCATCCTTCGCGGTTTTCTTGGCAGAGATCAGGTTTCGGCATCGACGTAACGGATCAGGTAGACCCAGCACGCCAGGCCGAAGGCCGAGACGGCGGCCACGATCTCACCGATCACTTTTTCCACCTCTGGAATCTATAACGATTATATGTTATAATTTCCGGGGTTTATGAATCTTTTCCCTCAAAAGGTCAGGTCGCAATCGTTGCACAGTTCCTGCAAACAACGATATACAAGCCGATTGTCCCGAATTGGGTGCCAAAAAAGAGGGGGTTCAAGAGCCCCTTCATCCTCTAAAACCAGCGGCAGGAGCTCCGGTGATCGGCGGCCATCCTCTTTCATGGGTCGCTGTTCCCCCTGCCACGCGCCAGGTGGAGGGACGGGGAATGCTAAAATGAATTCTGATATCGTAATCCCAGCCGGCTGCGGTGAACTCTCTGTCGTCAACCAGTTCTCCAGTTTCCAATTCGGTAACTGTTCCGGGGTGGAGATCTGCCCTGTCCACCCAAACAAAGGATATGTCGCTCAAACGTACAACTTTGTGATCGGATTCTTCAGCGACGTCGAATGACCCAGATATATCAATTCGATGGCAGCCATGTAGAGTCAACCTCATCGACTCAAGTTCGTTCAACCTAACACCGGTTACGTTATCTCTGAAGGTTCCGCTGCTGGCTCGGGCCGCTGCAGCGAAACCCGTGACAAGAGATGAAAATTTATCCGCCATCGCCCGCTGAATCTCTGGTCGGTCTGCCATAAAACGGCTCCATCTCCCTCCCCTTCTCACGAAATCCATCCCAAATCCGAGGAAGCGCCATTCCATCAGCTCTCGGGCATAAGTCGCCCCCTCGTCGTCGAGCCTCAGATAAAGCCGAGCTCCTCTCCTGAGGCTTTCCAATACGCCGCGCTGGACCGTCGGCATCGAGGCGCGGCCGGTGATGAGGCGGGGAAGGGGAGAAGGGGAATGATAGGTGATGGCATCGGCGTTCTACTGCATTACGTGGGTCAGTTCATGGGCCAGCAAGGTCCTTCCCATCATCGTCTGCATATCATATTGGCTGGCGCCGAAGACCAGATCCGATCCGACGGTGAAAGCTCGCGCCCCCAACGCCCTCGCCGACTCTGCCGCCTGAACGCCGGTGTGCACCCGAACCCGGCTGAAGTCGCAGCCAAACCTCGGCTCAAAGAATCTCCGTTCGGATTCCGCCAGAGGCTGGCCGCCACCTCTGAAGGCGTTGATCCGAGGTTCGAGATCCGGCCCGATCTTGCCATTCTGCCCTGACGGCCTTTTTGTTTGGAGGTGCTCTTCGTCTTCCTTCTCTTTTTCTTCTTCGTCTTTTTGGCACCTCAGCCCCCCTTCTCCGCCCGGAGAGCTGCTCTCTTCTATGGCGATCGCTCCACCGATTGCCGCCTGCGGCGCCGGCATCCTCATCACCGCCTCCGCCACCCGGTCCGCCTCTCGCTCGTACTTATCCCCCGGATGGCCGATCGCAAGCTTCGCCTGAAGGGCGCCCGAGTTCATCAGCCTCTGGACGCCCTGATTGCCGACGGTCCTCTGGAGGAAGAGGACCCGATCAAACGGGGAACCTTGAGGTCGAGGACCGGCGTTCAGCCTTTGAGGGGCCGAGTTCGCCTCTTTTGACGGAGGCTTTTTGGCAGTCATCTTGATTCTTCCGCGCATAGCATTCTACCTCCACTGACCGGATAGCAGATTTCTCAATCCAGATAATTTGAAATGCTATTAAACGTCGATTTCTGCAAAAGTGTAGAGTTTCAAATTGATATCATCAATTGGTATTTACTCAATAAGTTGTTGTAAACCGAGCAAATCAGGATATTGACACAGCCGATTGATAGTGTTTCTTATTTGAGCTATCCAGAAATACAACATGTTATTGAGCATGTTCATCAATTGCTCCAGGTTTAGATTAATGATCTGTTATTAATCCAGCTGTCCATGCTAATTTTTCGATATCCTGGAACCCATCATTCCGTCTGACAAATTCCCCCATCTAAGTCAAGTTGCGGCGGCGCACCCCGCAGCTCTGCGGCGGGGTATTCGTTAAAAATCAACTAATTTTTATTTATTAAGTTGAGTTCGGATAGAACGCCTTTTTTCATATTGATTCTTCGCTGCAGTAAAGTCGTCTATTCCCAACCGTTCCCGAAGCCCTTCCAATTCTGGTTTAATCATTTTTGCAGCAGTATCATTATCAAGCAGGTCGGACAAGCTGGCCCATGCAGTTGCCAGACGAGCATATGCTGTTTCAAAATCTCCAAGATGCTCGGCGGCACGAGAAGCAGAAATGGCAGCAGCAAAATAGGATACGGCATCGACTACATCCAGAGCACCTTGTCTCGCCTCGTCAAATCGCTTCAAAGCAAGGATATCATCGCCGATTTGCATGGCCACCTTACCACCTACCAGACCCCTCCTGGCAGCTGAAGCGCCGTCCTCAGGTACAGTTTTGTAAAGTTCAGATATGATACGTTCGGCAGTTTCTGGTTGGACGGTCATCAACGCACTTGCAGCAGCCAAAGCGGCTGCTTCAGCATCATTATGAAATCCCCGTTGTTCGAAAATAGTCGATACGTGAAGGAAGTCTTCTGCAGCTTCAACCCACCACTGGCATGCCATCGCTGCGGCTGCGCGCCGTTGGTATAGCTGAGCTTTCAGAAATGAGTCCAGATCCTCGGCCAGTTCACCGAGCACGCGAGTGAAGCCGTCATAAGCACTATCGCAGCGGCCATTAGCGAGCTCCTGCTCGCACCATTCGACATCAAATCCGTTTTTGATTTTCTTGGGAAATTCAGCCGCCATAGCTATAGCGAGGTTTTGTTTTGCCCCTTCTAAATCTCCGGCCAGCCGGCGACACGAAGTTGCCAGGAGAAAACAGCTCCCTTGACGTTCACCCAAATGCATATCAGACCAAATTCCTGCAGCCTCTTCGAGGGCATCGGCGACCGCAAGCAAGTCGGCCTCCTTTAACAGTGCCGAAGCCAGCGACTCCAGCGATTCTGCAAGACGCGTCGGATTCCCCTGCGTCCGGCTTTTGTTCACCTTTTCCTGGGCTGCCAACGCCAGCTTGCCCCGTTCACTCATTTATCGCTCCTCTCTTGCTCGATAGCCAAGTTCCCTATACCGCGACACGGCATCCTGAATGGCAACCTCTCGCGCCTGACGATGTGCCTGAGCCCAAGCCTGAAGTCGTCTCTCCAAGCTATCGTAGGCAGTCTGGGCTTCGTTCTCGCTTGCGACCGCCTCGCTTCGTTCCTGGGTGGCCTGCTGGAGGACCGATTCCGTCTCCGAGAGGCTCTCGGCATTGGCTTGTTGTAGCTCAACTATCTGATCTTGTCCGCTGCCGATTTCTGCATCCGTCTGTTGGCCCTCAGCAGACGCGGCATCAATCCGTTCAGAATCTGCCACCATTCTCCTTCGCCCCACCTCAACTCCGGATTGCACACTATCCGTTTCACTCACACGGTTCAGAGTTGTAATGAGTCTGCTGGCATCTTCCCTGGCCCCCTCAGCCCGACGTCCGAGATCACCGGGCAAGTAGGTGAACAGATGCGCCAACCCCTGAAACACCCTGAGGCTGCCGACTAATGTGTATAGTGCAGCCGACTCCTCTGCACCGCGTCCCAGGCTGGAGATCGCCTCCCCCGCAGTAGACTGCTGCTCTATATTCGTACTCTGCGTAGAATCGACGGCCTCTTGATGGTTTGACCTACCTGCTGCCAGATCCTGGACTACAGTTTGCGCCTCATCAAGCTGAGCCTCGTGGGTTCGTTGCACTTCGGCCTGGGACCCCATAGAGCGCTCAGTCCGCTCAAGCTCAGACTGCGCCTCTTGAGTGTCGCCTATCCTCTCAAGCAACAAATCGAGTTCAGCCCTCGTCCCTGGCGGCTCTGGATAGGCTGGATTTATCGGTATATCGATCGACTCACCCGGCCGGATGCCAGGTACAGAAATTGTATAAGCTGGGCCGCGTTCCGGTCTATCGGATGAATCTTCCGCCTGCGCTTCATCGAGAATCATATGACGGCCCAGCTCTCTCCCCTCTCGCACACCTTGAATTCCAATCGGTTCGGGACGACTTTTCCATTCTCCCTTGCGGGACTGTTCATAAAAGGTTTCTATCCGCTGGTTTGCATTAGTGATATCGCTGCTAAGTTGATTCTCTGCGGCAGCAAATGCTGCTGCTGCTTCGGCAGGATTTCTTCCACCTGGGCCTACCTGCGCACGCCTCTGATAGTCAGCAAAACTAGCGTAACGCTGAGTGCTCGGACGCCCGCCCGGTAAAGTAGTTTGAACCTGCAATGGCAATGGATGTGTCGGATCGTAGACAAAACGAGTGGTACCGTATCCGGTGTGTACACCAGCACTATCATAAACTGGGAAATGAAGCTCAGATGTCTGCCGCCGTCCCGGTTTACTACCTATCCCATACTGACTCTGGAGAACACCCAAATCACCTCTTGCCTGGGACGGCTGAGACATTAACCCTTGTTCCGCTGCTCCGATCTTAGTTGGATGGTTATGGTAGATAGCTTCTCCGGGGCCTGATGGTAGTCGAACCCCGCCAGGCTCACCCTGCAGAACATGATAATTACCGTTCGCATCGAGCCATACAGCGGACTCCAATCCAGGATTAGCTCGGACCTGTTCATGGTATTGGGCTATGGCTGCGGCTCTGTCCTTGGTATGCAACCTGAGTCCTGCAGGTGGTGAAACTGAAGGACTTTTTGGGGTTGTACCACTAGCGGTTCCTGTAGGCGCTTCTGGCACTTCGACATGTATGCGCGGGCCTGGACCTGCCACAGCGCTCCTCTCCGGTCTCCCACCTGTCCGACTTTTTTGCCAGCGTGTAACCGCTCTGTCGGCCCTTACCCCGCTTCGTCTGCCGCCGACACCACCCAAAGATCCAGCAGCTGCGCCAGCCAAGGACCCGCTTACTTGACCTGCAGCTACCTGAAGCTGCCGGCCTTCAGCTTCAATTTGACTAGGATCACCTTGGGATTCAAAGGTATGAAGAGCACGCAGCGCAGTTACAGTTGGACGAATAACCGCGCTATTTATGACTCCGATCGCCGTAGTCGCCAAATTAGTATACAGCGCAATAGCTGAAAAAGAGGCGGCTAAAGGTGACAACGTACCCGCCGACAAGACAGCCGCAACCCACATTCCTACTGCAATGACCCCCAACACACCCGCTATTGCATCCGCAATCTGAGTGGCAAAATCAAGTATCTCTGCTATGCCTTCCAGATCATTTGCAAGCCCTTCGTATCCTTCTCCGGTACCCATACGACCGATCGTTTCGGAGGTGGCACTCCAGTCTGCCACCCTCATCGCCAGGCCGGCAACGGCCATTACGCCACCGATCGCTGAACCTAGTCCCGGAACCGGTGTGGGAAACCCCCGGGATATTGCCAATGTAGCCAGCCTTCGGCCGGCGATCTGTCCCACTCCGGCACCGATGGCTCCCATAGCGAAGGCCATGCCGGCACCGCCCACTGCCCCGGAAACGAGCCCCTCTCCTGCCTGATCCATCAGGAACCGCGCCCGTTGATCACTCCCGGCGGTACCCATCTCGCCAAATGATCCGGCCCAACGTTCGTGTTCGGCCAGCTCGGTGTCTATCAGGTCGAGGTCCAAAGAACCCTGAGGCGGCCTCGGTTCACCACCTCCGTCTTCCTCCCTCTCAATCGCTTCTGCCCGTTCTTCGGCGGGTCCTCCCGATGTCTCAGTTTCGGCTCCAAGCTCGCGTTCCTCGGCACCCAACTCTGCGGCCTCACCTGTTTGGACCTCTTCCAAGTCCGAGCCGATGGTTTCACCTTCCGGTGTACTCCATACTTCCGGCTCTTCACCAGAAAAATCGATGACAGACCGGCTCTCGTTTTCTTGCTGCAACGCCTCAGTGGAGGATGACGTTTCGAATGTATCGGATGCTGTCGAGATCTTGTTAGAATTTGTGGTATTTGCGAGGTTATCATCTCGCCTCTGAATTTGCGGTACCAATCTCACCGACTGAAAGGAGCGAGAGCCTATGGTTTGGGAGCTACTTTCCTGTTGTATAACGTGGACAGACTCGTGAGCCAAAAGTGGTAAGTCGTCTGAGCTTTGCCCGCGACCAAGATAAATATGGTTTTTATGTGTAAAAGCTTTTGCGTGGATGGATTGTGCGGCATCATGTGCGTTTTTATCATTATGAACCCGTACATGTTTGAGGCTTTTTCCGATGTGATGTTCTATCCTTTTACGGATATGCTGAGACATCGGACTGCCATCATCCGTTGATTGAATACATCTTGCAAGATGACTAGAGGTTCTCAAGGAGCCGTGCGTTTTTCCTTTTGCCTGGATGTGACCTTTTGGATCCGGTGAAAAGTCAATCTCTCTTTCTTCATTCGCGGGCCGAGTGTTTGCCAGCGGGCGGGCCTCTTTCTCGTATACATAATTTTGTCCTCCAACCGTGAGCTTGGGCTGGAGGATGCCCACCTCTTTCTCCTCTTCCTGCTCCTCCTCTTCGACCTGCCTTTGGATCAGAGGCTTGATTTGATCGGCGATCGGCTTTGTCTGGATCTTCTCTTCCTCTTCTTCCTCCTCCGGCTCGATCTGTCTTTGGATCAGAGGCTTGATTTGATCTGGGATCGGCTTTGTCTGGATCTTCTCTTCCTCTTCTTCCTCCTTCACCGGCTGCCGCTGCACCTCCGGCCCCTGCCACCTCATCACAGCCTCGGCCACCCGGTCCGCCTCCTGCTCGTACTTATCGCCGGGCGCCCCGATTTTAAGCTTGGCCTGGACCGCCAACCTTCCTGCGTACCTGTTGCCATGGGTCTGCTGCAGACCCCTCATCACCGAGGCCCGCTCAGCAGGGGGCATTCCGATCAGCTCTTCGGCGATGCCCTCACCAGAAGGTCCGCTGCCGTTGGAGCTTGCCATCTGGACCGTCTTTCTCAGGGCGTTCAGATCGCGTTCAGATCCCTCGCGGACGGGCTGAATCGGACGAATGGGCGAAGCTGAATCGACACCCTTCGCTTCTGACGCCTTTGCCATCAATAAGGAGTCGTTTCCCATCATCCACCTCCCAGCCCTCAGAGATCTTCACAAATCAGATCGTAATACTTCCCAAAATCGCTCGCGGTGCAGAGCTTCCCGATCTTCAAAAACTCGTCCCTGGTGGCCAAAATGAGGTGCTCCATGGTGATGACCCTCGAATCCTCGGCCGCCAGGAATGCGGCGTTGATTATGACGTTCTTTATGTTTCCCCCGGCGATCTTGAACTTTTTCGCCAGGAACGCTAAGTCCACGTCTTCTGAGACGGGCGCCTCTTCGGGGAAGAGGCCCCTCCAGATCCGGAGGCGCAACTCCTCCTCAGGGAAGGGAAACTCCACGATGAAGTGCATCCTCCGGAGAAAGGCGTCATCTATGTTTTTGCCGAGGTTTGATGCCAGGATGGCGATCCCCTCGTGCTCCTCCATCTTCTGGAGGAGGTAGCCGATCTCCACGTTGGCGTACCTGTCGTGGGCGTCCTTCACCTCGCTCCGTTTGCCGAAGAGGGCGTCGGCCTCGTCGAAGAAGAGGATGGCGTTGGACATCTCTGCCTCTTCGAAGATCTTGTTCAGGTTCTTCTCGGTCTCACCGATGTACTTGCTCACCACCATCGATAGGTCGATCTTGTAAAGGTCGATCCCCAGCTCTTTGGCGATCACCTCGGCGGCCATCGTCTTGCCCGTCCCCGAGGGGCCGGAGAAGAGGACGTTCAGCCCCTTTCCAAGAGAGAGCTTCTCCTCAAACCCCCAGTCGGTGTAGACGAGGCCCTTGTATCTTACGTGGACCTGGATCTCCCGCAGCTGCCGCATCTTCTCCTCGGGAAGGACGATATCATTCTCGGTGTATCTCGGATCGATCCTCCTGGCCAGGCTGGAGAGGCGGCGGCTTGAGGAGGAACTGCATCCTTCGTAGACGTCCTCGATAGAGATCTCCCCTCGACCCTCCTGAAGGGCTCGGCTTTGGGCTGCCGCCACAGCCTCGTCGATCGAGCCGGCGGTGAACCTGAACTTGCTCGCCAGATCCTCGGCGGCCCTTCCCCCGTCACCATTGCCGAGATGGTCTCTCAGGTGCCCGTACCAGATCCGTTTTCGCATGGCGTAGTCCTGAGGAGGCACTTCCAGCCGGAAGAGGGCCATCCGCCGCCGCCCGTCCAGCGCCAGAGGGTCCTGGGAGGAGGGGGTGGCTATGAAAGCGAGCCCTGGGAAATCCTCCAGGGATCGGAGGAGGACTGCCCCTCGATGGACGTCCTTAGAATCTACTGCCAGAAGGTCGAGGCCTTCAAGGTACAGGGCAGACCCCATCAAGATGGCGTCTCGAAAGGAGCGGGCGAGGGCGGCATCGAACTCCTCCTCCCTAGCCGCCAGGGCCGAAAGGTCGATGGAGTGGAGGGAGAGCCCCAACCCCCGGCAGATGAACTCAGAGGCGGCCTTTTTACCAGCCCCCGGCGGCCCCTGGAGGAGGAAGGTCTTGCCGCCTTCAGATCTTTCGAGGTGGATGACGAGGTTATCCAACATCGACCGCAGCTTCTCGGAGAAGAGGTCCTCGGGAGGGTGATCTCTTCGATCCCGAGGCGATTCTGGACAGCTCTCCTCTCCCAGGATGTATGCCAAAACGCCGGGGTCGATCCTGACGGCTGAAGATAGGGAGGGGCCGTTCTCCCGTGAGAATTCCAGGATGCGCCTCTTAAAAAGGGTCCTGGTGGGGGCGAAGTATCTCCAGGACCTCATCCTCTCCGCCGCGCAGTCAGAGAGGAGGTTTTGGATCAGGCCGACGGTGGGCCTCTTTTTTGTGAGATCGTCCTGGAGGTAGGCGTAGAGCTGCTCGTACTTGGCGTCCAGCTCGGGAGCTAGGCATATGATCACCGCCCCCTTCTCGAACTCCGATAGATGGAAGGCTCGAACGAGCCTCGGAAGTCTGAGAATGAACCCCTCCTCTCGGCTCTCTTCCGCCTTCCGATGGATCTCTCGTCCCGTCTCCTCTGCCTTTCCGGCCAGAGCCCGGACCCGGGGATCTTCCGGAGGGGCTTCTTCGTCCAGAAGAGCGGCCACCTCCTCCTCGGAGATGTAGAGGCCGGCAAAAGGGTCCCCTCCCTCGCTCCCCGACCTCGATTTCAGGATGGAGAGGTGTATCAGCAGGTCCGGCTTCTTCAGCTCGTCCTGCAGATATTCTGCGTCCGTCCGATAGAACGTCATGCCAGAGCCTCGAAAGGTCAAAAAACAGATAAAAGAAAAAAAGAGATAAATGATATTTCCAGCCGTCTCTAACCTTCTTCCTTCCCCAGGGCCGCCACCTCACTCTCCTCGGCTTTGCCGAGCTCTTCCTCCAGGACCTGGATCGCACCGCTGATCCTCAGGAGAGACTGCCTCAGGTTCTCCGCCCTCGCCTCCACCTCGGCCAGCATCTTCTGGCCGGACTCAAACTCCTCCTTCAGCTCATCCAGACGCCGTTTCAGCTGCTCTCGCATGCACCCTCCATCCATCTTGTATAATCCTTCGTCAGACCCTCAAGAGTTGATCTTTCTTTTGAGCGTCTCCACCTCGGCCCTCAGCTCCTTTATCGCCTCCACCAGGACGGCGGTCAACCTCTCGTAGTTGAGGACTCTGTACTTCTCAGCGCCGTGAGACGTCACCAGCTCGGGGAAGGCGGCCTCCACCTCCTGGGCGATGAGGCCGATCTCCCTCCGACCACCATTATTGGGGTAGCCCAGAGATTTGTAGAGGTCGTTCCACTCGAAGGAGATGCCCCGCACCCTGTCCAGCTTATCGAGGACGTTGGTGAGGGGCATGATGCCGGATTTGAACCGCTCGTCTGATGTCTCCTCCGTCTTGATCTT